>JADYXV010000016.1 GCA_020853995.1 Novosphingobium sp. | reverse complement strand
CTTCCGCTACGCTACAGCCGCTTCCCCGACGCCGATTAAACCCAGCCTCAAACTGAGGCTTTTTGTTTGAATTGACTGGCCCACTTTTAAACCGGTGGCTGGCCCCATTTTATACCGGCGTTGACAGGCAGCTTGCTGCGTTCAATCAGCCCAGCTTTTTCCATCTTCTGCGTAGCGCGCTGAACGGTGCGCAAATCTACACCCATTCTTTTCGCTATCGTCGTTGAGCGCGGAAAAACTGGTCTAGAAGGGTCCCACCAATGCGCGAGCAGATTAATGAGGACCAACATGTCCGTTGGGTTTAGATTGTAGCGCGATTGAAGTCGCAGCAACGCCATGGGAATGGCAACAAAGCCTGAACCCTCATTTACAGCACCCTGCCACTTTCCCTTCACCGTCATCTTCGCTTCTTCAATCGTGCTTTCGGCGCTTTCCGGAGTCATTGGGGAGGGCGAAGTGGTCTCTATCATTCAGCCCACATAAGTGCACATTTGAAAAAAATAATAGGGATCTGTTGATAGGGTGACATCAATGTCGTTATTTTTGTCTTAGCTCTGCATTTTTAGCTCGTTTTGAACTCTCGTGACTGGTGCGAAAGTCCCTAAATGTTCGCGATCTTCATCCCCTTTCGTAATTTCCGCGCAGGCGGGAATTCAGCGCAGACGTTGACTGGATTCCCGCCTGCGCGGGAATGACGAAAGGGGGTGATTGTAGGGAATATTGGATGGTGAGGTGGCGACCATTTAACGCCAGAAATTCGCCTTGCCGCCAAACCACAACTGCCTTATCTTACCTGCGTCTTACAATCGGAGGCGCGCATGGGCATCCAAAAACGTATCTCGACCGTGATCTCGACCAAAGGGCAGGTTATCCTGCCCAAGGCGATCCGTGATTTGCGGGAGTGGACGGCGGGGACGCAGTTGATTGTTGAGGACACGCCCGAAGGTGTGCTGTTGAAATCTGCGCCCGTTTTTGCAGAAACACACCTTGAAGACGTGTTCGGCGTGTTGAAGCATAGCGGCCCAGCCTTGTCGATTGAGGCGATGGACGCGGCGATTGTCAGCGAGGCGAAGCGCCGTGCGCGCGATTGATACTAACGTCATTGTCCGTTTGCTCACTGCCGATGATCCTGTTCAGGCCGAAGCTGCAAAGCAGATCATTCAGGAAGGCGACGTTTTCATTGGCGTGACGGTGCTGCTGGAAACCGAATGGGTACTGCGCGCCGCCTATGGCTTTGGTGCCAGCGCCATTGCGGCGGCGATCCGCAACTTGGCGGGGCTTTCCCAGGTGACGGTGGAAGAGGTAGGTGCAGTTGCCCAAGCCTTGGACTGGACGGCCAAAGGGTTGGATTTCGCCGATGCGTTGCATCTGGCGCGCTCTGCCCATTGCAGCGCGTTTGTGACTTTTGACCGCAAGCTGGCCAGCAAGGCTAAGGGGTTGGCGCAAGTGCCGGTGAACGTGCTGGACTTGGCGCCTTGATCGTTGGGCTTGTTTCGTGTCTGCCGCATCGCGCAAATACTCTCTGCGCCCTTTGCGATCTCTGCGCGAAATAAAATGGGAAGCCTCACCCCGGATCACGTCCGGGGCGACGAAGGGGTGGGTCGAATTGCTGTTGGGGGTGCGGGGGCTGCCTTACCGTTTACCCGGCACCGCTCAAATCAGCCCCTTCGCCTTCAACGACGTATGCCCCTCGCTGCCGATGATGATGTGGTCGTGGACTACGATGCCCATCAGACGCCCCGCTTCGGCGATCTTGTTGGTGATCTGGATGTCGGCGCGGCTGGGTTGGGGGTTGCCGGAGGGGTGGTTGTGGACGAGGATCATGGATGCGGCGCCGATTTCCAGCGCCTTTTTGATCACCTCGCGGGTGTAGATCGGGCTTTCGTCCAGCGTGCCTTCGCTGACAAGGTGATCGAGGATCAGCATGTTCTGCGTGTTAAGATAGAGCACGCGGACACGCTCGACGATCAGGTGCGCCATATCGATGTGCAGATAATCCAGCAGCGCCTGCCAGTTTGACAGGACGGGCAGTTCGCGCACCGTGTTGCGGGCAAGGCGGCGCGCGGCAAGCGCAACAATGCGCAGGGCCGCCGCGCTGGTTTCACCCATGTTGGGGTGCAGCGCCAGCGCTTGCGGATCAGCCGTCAGCACGGAGGCAAGGCTGCCGAAGCGCTGGATCAACGAACGCGCGATGGGCTTGGTATCGATGCGCGGCCTTGCCACCATCAGCAGGTATTCGATCACTTCATGATCGGCCAGTGCATCTTCGCCGCCGGTCATCAGCCGTTTGCGCAGGCGGGCGCGGTGGCCGCTGGCATCGGTGCTGTCAAAGCCGTCAGTGTCTCTGGCGCCTTTTTTGGGCGGGGACGGGGCTTGTTCAGGAAAGAGTTGGTCTGGATCGGGCATGGGCGGTTTGCGGGCACCTTTTGCGGGGCCTGCGCGTTTTGTCGGGGCGCAAGTTAACGCAGTGCATTGCCCAAGCCGGGGGAGTGCGCAAGAAGGGGGCCAATGGCAGATAGTTTCGAATTGGCGGAAACCGACGTTTCGCCTGCGCTGCAAAGCGTGTCGCGCCGCAGCCGCTGGCGCACGATTGGCGTGCCTGCGCTGGCCATCGTGCTGGTGGCGGGTACGGGCGTGTGGCTATCGCGCGAATATCTGGCCGACCGCGTGATCGCAGGCCAGATCGCCGCCTATGGCTTGCCCGCAACGTACGAGATCGAGAGCATCGGACCGGACGCGCAAGTTTTGCGCAACGTCGTGGTGGGTGATCCCGCGCGGCCGGACTTGACGATCGAACGTGTGCTTGTGGCGATGGACTATCGCTGGGGCACACCAACGATAGGATCAATAAAGCTCATAAAACCAAGAGTTTACGGACAATATTTGAATGGCAGGTTAAGCTTCGGCAGCCTCGACAAGGTGCTTTTTGCGCCCAAAACTGATGACGCTACGCATGTGTTTCCTCAACTAAACCTCACAATCGAAGACGGCCGCGCCCTCCTGCTGACCGACTTCGGCAAAGTGGGCCTGAAGCTGGACGGCCAAGGCGCGCTACAAGATGGCTTTGCCGGAACGCTGGCAGCCGTTGCACCGACGCTGACCGGCGGCGGCTGCGTGGCGCAAGGCGCGACATTGTTTGGCAAGATCGCCATCCGCGAGGAGCGGCCATCGCTGGCAGGGCCGCTGCAATTGACCGGCCTTTCCTGCACGGGCGGACTGAAATCTGGCGCGATGACGGCGCAGATTGATGGCGTGGCCGATAAAGGGCTGGCGGGTTTTGCGGGCAACGTGACCTTGCGCAGCAAGGCCTTGGTCGCGCCGGGGCTATCGGCCGAATCGCTGGCGCTGGATACGCGATTGGGTTGGCGCGAGGGTGTTCTGACGGGGCGGATTGCGGCCGATGCCGGCGGCGTGCGCAGCGGCGGCGTGAATGTCGGGCTGCTGGGCGTCGAAGGGCTGGTGCGAGCGCGCGAAGGTTTTGACAAGGCCGAGTTTCGGGGGACTGTCAGAGGCGAGGGGTTGCGGCAGGGGCCTGCGTTCGATCTGGCGCTGGCGGACGCGCAAAAAAGTGCGTCGGACACATTGCTGGCGCCGCTGCTGGCGCAAATGCGCGCCAGTCTGCGCCGTGAAGAACGCGGGAGCCGTCTGGCGGGCGAAATTTCGGTGCGGCGTAGCGGGGCTTCTGGTGTGACGCTGGTGGTGCCGCAAGCGCGGCTGGTGGGCGGAAGCGGCCAGAATTTGCTGGCCCTGTCAAAGTTTCAAGTGGCAAGCGGGGGCGAAGATGGGCCGCCGTTGCTGGTGGGGAACTTTGCCACCGGTGGTGCTGGCATGCCACGCGTGAACGGGCGGATGGAGCGCGGGCGGGCTGGGCAAGCGCTGTTCCGGCTGACGATGGAACCCTGGCGCGCAGGCGGCGGGTCATTGGCCATTCCGGAAATGATGGTTGCACAAAGCCGTAACGGCTCGCTGGGCTTTGCCGGAACGACACTGGTTTCTGGCGCAATTCCGGGAGGTTCGGTGGAGAACCTCGTGTTACCGGTAAACGGCAGCCACGGTGCGCGTGGCGAATTGGCGCTGTGGAAAAGCTGTGTCAGCGCACGGTTTGACCGGCTGATGCTGGGGGCGATGGCGGTTGACGGCAACACGTTGAATTTGTGCCCGCCCGGCGGCAGCGCGATTGTGCGCAACGGCGTGGCCGGATTGCGTGTGGCAGCGGGCACGCCGGGGCTCGACTTGTCCGGGCGTCTGGGTGAGACGCCAATGATCGTGAAGACCGGCGCGGTCGGCTTTGCCTGGCCAGGAGTTCTGATGGCCAAGGCCGTGGACGTGACGCTGGGGCCGCCCGAATCGGCAACAAAGCTGCGGCTGGCAGATCTTGATGCACGGTTGGGCAAGGACTTTACCGGCACATTCGCCGGCGTTGATGCACAATTGACCGCGGTACCGCTGGATGTGACTAAGGCGGCGGGCCAGTGGCGTTTTGGCGATGGCGCGCTGGTGCTGACGGGTGTCGGCTTTGACCTGACAGACCGGCTTGATCCGGCGCGGTTTGAAACTTTGCGCAGCGAGGGGGCGACGCTGACCCTCTTGGATAACCGCATTGTTGCCAACACTTTGCTGCGCGAAGCCAAGACCGCGCGTGAAGTGGGACGCGCCGCTATCCGGCACGATCTGGGCAGCGGAACCGGGCGGGCGGACTTACAGGTTGACGGACTGGTGTTTGATAAAGCGTTCCAGCCCGCGCAGCTCACCCGGCTGGCGTTGGGCGTCGTCGCCAACACTGTGGGCACGGTGCGGGGTAAAGGCGTGATCGACTGGAACGCGCGCGGGGTAACCAGCAGCGGGCGCTTTGGCACTGAAAACATGGACTTGGCTGCCGCGTTTGGCCCTGTAAAGGGGCTGTCGGGGGCTATCGAGTTCACCGATCTGCTCGGCATGGTCAGCGTGCCCAACCAGAAGCTGAAAGTGGCCTCGATCAATCCGGGAATCGAGGTGACCGACGGGTTGATCGATGTGTCGCTCCTGCCCGATCAGGT
>JADYXV010000015.1 GCA_020853995.1 Novosphingobium sp. | reverse complement strand
CGAAGCCGAAGTTCGGGTCCTTCTTGAAGGTTGCGTTGTTCAGGCTGCCGTCGAGCGCAGCATTGAGCAGGGCGCGGGTGGCCTTGATCGGCATACGCTTGATGCCTTCCTGCGTAGCCTTGCCGCCTGACCAGCCGGTGTTGACCAGCCAGCACTTCACGCCGCCTTTAGCGATGCGTTCTTTCAGCAGATTGCCATAGACCGACGGGTGGCGCGGCATGAACGGTGCGCCAAAGCAGGTGCTGAACGTGGCTTCGGGTTCGGTCACGCCGATTTCGGTTCCAGCAACGCGCGCGGTGTAGCCCGAAAGGAAGTGGTACATCGCCTGGTCAGCGGTCAAACGCGCGATCGGAGGCAGCACGCCATAAGCATCCGCCGTCAGGAAGATCAGGTTGGCAGGGACCGGGCCGAGGTTCTTCTCCGAGCAGTTTGGAATGAAATCGATGGGATAAGATCCACGGCTGTTTTCAGCCAGGCTGTTGTCGTCAAGATCGATCTCGCGGGTAACCGGATCAATCACCACGTTTTCAAGGATCGTGCCGAAACGCTTGGTCGTAGCGAAGATTTCAGGCTCAGCTTCGCCCGAAAGGCGGATCATCTTGGCGTAGCAGCCGCCTTCGAAATTGAACACGGCGGTGTCCGACCAGCCATGTTCGTCATCGCCGATCAGCGTGCGCGAAGCATCGGCGGAAAGTGTGGTCTTGCCGGTGCCGGAAAGGCCGAAGAAGACGGCGGTCTTGCCGTCTGGACCAACGTTTGCCGAACAGTGCATCGGCATGACGCCCTTGACCGGCAGCAGGTAGTTGAGGATGCCGAAGACCGACTTTTTCATTTCACCGGCATATGCCGTGCCGCCGATCAGGATCAGCTTTTCGGTGAAGTTCACCGCAACCACGGTTTCGCTGCGGCAACCATGGCGTGAAGGATCGGCGCGGAAGCTGGGCAGATCGATGATCGTGTATTCAGGGGCAATCGTTGCCAGTTCAGCATCAGTCGGGCGGACCAGCAGGGTGCGCACAAACAGGTTGTGCCATGCAAATTCGTTGATCACGCGCACATTCACGCGGTGTTCGGGCTGGCTGCCACCAAACAGGTCGGAAACGTAGAGGCGATCTTTTTCGCCCAGCGCCTTGATGAAATCAGCTTTGAGTGCGGCAAAGTGCTCAGGCGTCATCGAAACGTTGGTCTTGCCCCACCATACGGTGTTTTCCGTTTCGGCATCGCGGACAATGAATTTGTCCTTCGCGCTGCGGCCTGTGTGCTTCCCGGTTTCGACAACCAGCGGTCCGTCTACTGAAAGCAGGCCTTCGCCGTTGCGCACGGCGTGTTCAACCAACGACGCGGTGCCGAGATTGGCGAACAGTTCTGCCGGTTCAGGAAAGCCTTGGCTGGCGAGGGATACATTCAGGCTGTTAGCGGACACTTGTGGCCTCCCGATGGCGGCGCGGTCGCGAGGAAGCCTCGCTCTGCGCACAATTGCGAATACGAATGCGCTGATTCTCGTTTGGCGCATAGTGTCTGCGCCTTGCTGCGTCAAATGCCAGACTTCAACGAAGATTTTTGCGCAGCAGATTGCGCGTTGTGCAACTATGGGCGGGATCTGGCATCGCAATCATATGTCGGCATAAAGTTGCGCCCGGTCCGTGGTGCCGGTATTCAGCTACTGATGGGCAGTTATCCACCTGAGCGCAGCGAACCTTCGGCTGACCCAAGAACCATTGCGCTTGTCGATGATGATCGCAATATCCTGACCACGGTTTCTATCGCTTTGCAGACCGAGGGCTTCGTCACGCGTCTTTACAGCGACGGCGACACTGCGTTGAAGGCCATGCTGGATAACCCGCCCGATCTTGCGGTGTGCGATATCAAAATGCCGCGCATGGATGGCATCGAACTATTGCGCCGCCTGCGCGAAAGAAGTGATTTGCCGCTGATTTTCCTGACCAGCAAGGATGACGAGGCCGATGAGGCGCTTGGCCTGTCGATGGGGGCTGATGATTACATCGCCAAGCCGTTCAGCCAGCGTCTGCTTGTTGCGCGGATTAAAGCGATCTTGCGCAGAAGCGATATCGTGCGGCGCGAGGCGGAAGAGAAGGAGCCCAGCGGCGAACCCTTGCCCGATCCCATTCGGCGGGGCCGTCTGGTTATGGACCCCGCCCGCCACGCGGTTACGTGGAATGACGTGGCGGTATCGCTCACCGTCACCGAATTCATGATCCTTGAAGCGTTGGCCATGCGCCCCGGTGTGGTCAAAACTCGCAACCAATTGATGGACGCGGCTTATCACGACGATGTCTTCGTTGATGACCGGACGATTGACAGCCATATCAAGCGGTTGCGCCGCAAGTTCCGCGTTGCCGATTCAGAATTTGGCGCAATCGAAACGCTTTACGGCGCAGGATACAGCTTTGCCGAAGAATGACGACGCGCTGCCATTGCGCCGTCGTTCCCGCCTGGGTCGGCGCTGGCGCATTCGCGGTGTGTCGCTCACCACGCGCATCCTGTTCTTCAATGTCATTGCGCTGGCCTTGTTGGCAGGCGGTTTCTTCTATCTCGACAGCTACCGCACGCAGCTTGTTGAAGAGCGGTTCAAACTGGCTCGTGCAGAGGCTGATATTGCCGCAGACGCATTGGACAGCAGCCCGATGGCACAGCGCCGCAAGCTGCTTGCGCGCATTGGCACCGAACAAACTTTGCGCTTGCGGCTTTACGACGGGCAAGGCCATCTGCTGGCCGACAGTTTCACGCTGGCCCCGCCATCCTTCGCGCTGATCGATCCTGAAACCGAACCGTGGTATCAGCAGGCTGCGCGCCTGCTCGATCGTGGTGTGGACTTCATCGTCAATGCACCGTCGGTTGAACGCTATAGCGATACGGCCGAACAGCCTGCCGGAAGCTGGCCTGAAATTGCTGCCGCGCGCAAATCTGGCAAGTCAGAGGTGTTTCTGCGTTACGCGCCAGACCGCACGCCCGTGATTACGGCCGCTGCACCTGTGGGCAACAATGGCGAAGTGCTGCTCAGTTTGCGCAATGCCCTCGACGTCACCCAATCGGTGCGCGATGCGCGCCAGACGCTGGTGATCATCATCGGCTTTGCGCTTTTGCTTTCAATCCAGCTTTCGCTGTTTCTGGCGCGGACAATCGTGCAGCCCTTGCGCGCGCTGGTGCGGGCTGCCGTGCGCGTGCGGTTGGGGCGTGAACGTGAAGTTGTGGTGCCCCGCCTGCCTGATCGCGGCGATGAAATCGGCCTGCTCGCGCGCGCTGTATCCGATATGACGACGGCGCTGCGCCAGCGTATCGATGCTGTTGAAATGTTTGCTGCTGATGTGGCGCACGAACTCAAGAACCCCCTCGCATCGCTGTCCAGCGCTCTGGAAACGATGGAGCGTGTCGAAGACCCGGCGCTGCGCCGCCAGCTGGCTGCCATTGCGGCGCATGATGTGCAGCGGATCGACCGGTTGATCACCGAAATTGCCGACGCCAGCCGGATTGATGCCGAACTGAGCCGCGCCACCTTCTTGCCGCTTGATCTTTCTGCCCTTGCCTCGCAAATCGTCGGAGCGCGTGATGTGCGCGCCAATGCCTCTACGCCCATCCGCTTTCACCATGCGGGGGGTGACACCTTGATCCCTGGTGATGCCGCACGATTGGAGCGCGTACTCGAAAACCTGCTTGATAATGCGGTTTCGTTCACACCTGCGGGCAGTGCGGTTGATGTGGTTGTTTGGGGGGATGAAGACATGGCACACTTGTCCGTGTCTGACGAAGGCCCCGGCATCCCGGCATCTGAACGACAGAAAGTATTCGAACGGTTCCATTCGGTCCGGCCCACCGAAGAAGCATTTGGCGCTCATAGCGGTCTTGGCCTTGCCATAGCGCGAACCATCGCCGAAGCGCATGATGGCGCTTTGGTCGTAGCGGACCGGCCCGATGGAAAACCCGGTGCCCATCTGGTGTTAAGCCTGCCCTTGCTGGCCGAGGAGGAGGCGGAATGACCAGCGCGCGACAGGCAAGCTGCGTCGCCATCGGCGGGCGAGGGGTTCTGATCGAAGGACCGCCCGGCTCTGGCAAATCCAGCCTTGCCCTTGCCCTTATAGATCGCGGCGCACTACTGGTGGGTGATGACGGGGTGATTGTTGGCAACACCGACGGGCGTCTGATTGCAGCCCCGCATCCCAACATCGCAGGCATAATCGAAGTGCGTAATCTCGGGTTGGTCCAAATGCCGGTTTCGCCACCTGTGGCCCTGGCGCTTGTCATCCGCCTTGATCCGGAAGCTCCGCGCTTTATCGACAGCGCCGGGATGGTGACGATCGCCGGTGCCGATTTGCCGTTGGTCAGGCTATTTCCTGACAGTCCGGTTCTCGCGCTCCGCGCCGAAATCGCGCTACGTACTTTCGGGTTGATGATTTCCTGATGCGGGACAAGTCCGCATCCGTACTTTTCATTGCCTGCGCAAAGGCGCAAAGCGTGCGCTGATGGCAAAAGAGTCGAACCCTCAGCGCATCTTGCTTGTGACTGGCCTGCTTGGCGCCGGTAAGACTACAGCTTTGCGCACGCTGGAAGATCTGGGCTGGGAAGCGATCGACAACTTCCCGATACGCCTGCTTGACCGTTTGCTGGAAACCGGACCCGGTTCGGCGCGCGTCGAATCGGGCGCTCCGATGGCGATCGGTTTTGACACGCGGACGCGCGGTTTTGATCCGGCGCGCACCATCGGAATCGTAAAAAAGCTGGCGCAGCGCAAAGATCTACAGGTCACGACCCTGTTCCTTGATTGCGCGGGAAGCGAATTGGAACGGCGCTATAACGAAACCCGCCGTCGCCATCCGATGAGCGAGGATAAGCCTGCCTCAGCCGGTATCTCGGCAGAGCGTGAATTGCTTGAACCTTTGCGCCGTTGGGCCGACGTGGTGATCAGCACCACCGCTTTTACCACGAATGACTTGCAGCAGGCGATTCGCGCTCAGTTTTCAGCTGAAACGCCTGCACCCACCACTTTGACGATCAGCAGCTTCGGTTTTTCACGCGGCACGCCGCCGCTTGCTGATCTGGTGTTCGATATGCGCTTTCTGGCCAATCCGCACTGGGTGGATGACTTGCGCCCGCAGACCGGGCGCGATGCCCCCGTAGGCGCATTTATCCAGCAAGATCCCGCCTTTGCCGAAGCCTTCGCCCGCATTCATGATCTGCTTTTACTACTGCTGCCACGCTACCAGGAACAGGGAAAGGCCTATGTCCACGTTGCCTTTGGCTGCACCGGTGGGCGGCACCGTTCGGTATTCATGGCTGAACAGATAGCTTCTGGCTTGCGCACTGCGGGATTTTCACCCACATTGCTGCATCGCAACCGGTCGTCACGGGCGGCTGACATGCTGGAAGGCGTGCAGGCCCCGAACGGCAAGGGATAATGATAACGATGATGGGCGGGGCAGTACTGGAAGTCATGCATTTCGATTCCCAGTCGTCTTGCGTCCCCCGCATCCATGCCAAGCTTGCGTTCATGCACGGTTTGGCAAGATGTCTGGCCGCACTTCGGAGCCTGCCCTGTACATGATTGGTCTGATCCTCGTTACCCACGGCGCACTTGCCGATGAATTTATCCATGCGATGGAGCATGTCGTTGGCCGACAAACGGACGTAATCGGCGTCTGCATCGGCCCCAATGATGATATGGAAAAGCGCCGCAAGGAAATCGCTGATGCCATCAAACGCGTCGATAGCGGCGAAGGTGTGATCATCCTGACCGATCTGTTCGGTGGCACTCCATCCAACCTGGCCATTTCCTTGATGCAGGCCGGCAAAGTCGAAGTCATTGCCGGGATCAATCTGCCAATGCTGATCCGCCTGGCCAAGGCGCGTAACTGCATGGGCGTAAAAGAAGCGACATCGGCAGCGCGCGACGCTGGCCGGAATTACATAACGATCGCTTCCGAGTTTCTCGGACAGGATGCATGAAATGGCTGAACAGGGTTACGTCACCCGCGAAACGGTGACGATCGTCAACCAGCGCGGTCTTCATGCCCGCGCCCGTGCCAAGTTCGTGAACGCGGTGGCAAAGCTGCCTGCCGGTTTCGATGTGACAGTGGCAAAGGACGGCACGGACGCCAACGGCGCGTCGATCCTCGGCCTGATGATGCTGGGCGCGGCGAAAGGCGATACGGT
>JADYXV010000014.1 GCA_020853995.1 Novosphingobium sp. | reverse complement strand
TTGATGGGCCATCAACCACACCGCTTACGAAGAAGCGGTTGGTCAGGTTCTTGCCGATCACCGCGATCTGCCAGTTGTCGTCTTCTGCGCCAAAGCGGATGCCGGCATCAAGCACGGCATACTTGCTTTGTTCAGAGAACGGATTGCCAAAGCCCGATGCGAGGTAAGCGCCCGAATAGCGCGTATCGACATTGAGGCCCAGCTTCATGCCGTTGCCCATTGCCGCATCATAACCGATGCCGAAAGCGCCGGTCCATTCAGGTGCAACCGACAATGGCTTGCCGTTGAGGTTCTGGCGCGGAGCACCGGCCACCAGCGTGCAACCCTGTGCAGGGGTCTGACCAGCATAGCATGGTGCCGAGGGGAAGTTGGTGTAGCGGGCGTGAGTGTAATTGACCGAACCATGCACGTTCAGACCATCAAGGCTGCGTGGTGCATATTCGAATTCAACTTCGATGCCCTTGGTGCGCGCATCGGCGGTCAGCGTCTGGAAGGCGAAGATTGGCGAGTTGAAGAAATCGACCTGCAAATCATCATAGGCATAGCTGAACAGGCCAAGGTTCAGGCGCAGCTGGTTGTCCAGAACCGTTGACTTGATACCGAATTCAAAACCGCGCGCCTTTTCAGGGTTGAAGGTGAGATCGGCCAGCGGATCAGCCGAGAACTTCGAGTTGATGCCGCCGTTCGAAAAACCGCCCGACTTATAAGCCGTCTTGTACGCACCATAGACCAGCACATCATCAACCGGCTTCCACGTCAGCGTCACTTCAGGCGACCAGTCGTTGAAGGTTTGCTGCGCGGTGATTTCGCCCAGACCATCAGGATCAGCCTGATCGCGGAAGATGCTCTGCACGCCGATGTTGTTGTAAGGCTGCGTGAAGAAGCTGTCCTTGGTCTCGTGAGTGTAGCGCACGCCGCCTGCCAGTTCGAGCCGGTCGACGATTTCCCAGGTTACCTGACCGAACAGAGCGGCAGTTTCACCATCGGTGAAGCTGGTCTTGGCCGAAGCGACAAAGCGGTTTGCCGCCGCTGCCCGGTCATCGCGCAGACCTGCAAAGGCAACGTATTGTTCAAATTCGCGCTTGGTCTTCTGGTACAAACCGCCAATCATCAGGTTGATCGGGCCATCAAACGCTGTTTGCGCACGCAATTCCTGCGAGAACGCACGCCAAGTGGAATTTTCCGTGGCCCAGGTGGCGTTGTTGCTGGTCTGGAAATCGCAAGCGCAAGCCCAGCGGTTGTTGTTGGTGTTGTAGTTCGTGACCGAGCTGATCGTCAGTTCGTCGTTCACGGCATAAGTGATGTTGCCGTTCAGCGCCCACGAACGATAGCGATTGTAAAGCGAGCCATCGCTCTTTGCGAACGGGAAGTTGGCGGCAATATCAACCGGCATGTTGTTCTGGTGCGTGACGAAATCGGTGCCGCAGGCATAGCCGGTCAACTGGCTGATGCCGTTGGCGTTGCCGCAATTGTACGCCACATAATTCCACGAAGAATTGTTCACTTCGTTGTGATCGACCATGCCCTTGACCGTCACGGTCAGCTTGTCGTCAGGCGTGTACTTCAGGGTGATGCGGCCCAGCAATTCATCTTCGCCCGGTGCATTGGCAGCAGCAGGCAAAGCCAGATGGCCGATGGGGTTTCCGGCACCGCCGGTCAGCAGGTTCTGGATATCAACCGTGGTATAAGTGCGGTTGACTGACACGTTGCGGTAATAACCCTTGTCCATCATCGAACCGCGCACGGCCAGACGGACACCGAAGGTATCGGACAGCGGAACCGAAGCGATGAATTCGCCAAGATATTGCTGCGAGCGGAATTCGTAACCGGCGCGCGCGATAAATTCGCGGTCCTGGCCCGGATCGTTGGTGGTGAGCGAGATCACACCGGCCGTGGCGTTCTTGCCGAAGAACAGCGCCTGCGGACCCTTCAGCACTTCCACGCGCTTGAGATCGAAGAAGCCTTCCTGAATGACGCGGCCCTGGCCATAATAGGCGCCATCGACAACCACGGCGACCGACTGTTCGATACCGATCGAGGTTGATGACGAACCGATGCCGCGCATCGTCAACTGCGCGCCCGAACCGTTGGATGCACGACCGACCGAAAGGTTCGGCGTTGCGCCAGCGATCTTTTCGATGCTGGTGATATCGCGCTGCTGGATCACGCGTTCGGAAATGGCGGTAACCGCAACGGGAACGGTCTGGACCGATTCTTCGCGCTTGCGTGCGGTTACGATGATTTCTTCAAGCCCGCCTGCGCTGGCCCCATCTTGCGCTGCGTCTTGTGCGAATGAAGGCGTGGCAACGGCCATCGCGCAAGTGGCAAACAATAAGCCCTTAAGTGAACGCATTTCTGGTCCTCCCTTATTTTATAGTCAAAGTTTCTCGCGCAGGCTTTTAGATAATGACGCCCCGGACGCCGCCTCACCAATCGACTAGCCTGATCTATTGGCTAGGTGTGACAAGCGTGTCGTAACGGCACCCCCTGCGCTGAGAGGAATTCTGGATGACCGCAAATCGCTTTTGGCAGCTTGATCGCCACCCCCAGGGGTCGGACTTTGCCAGCGCACTGAGCCTGCAAACAGAAGATCTGGCCACGCTGGCCAATGGCGAGGTACGCGTGTCTGTGGGCTGGCTGTCGATGGATGCCGGCACGCGCATGTGGATGAGCCCGCGCACCGATGGCTATCAGCCGCCCTTGCCGCTCGGATCGAAGATGGCAGGGCTCGTCCTGGGCCGGATCAGCGAAAGCCGTGATGCGGCATGGCCGGTCGGCACGCTGGTACGCGGTTTCGGACAATGGGCCGATTACGCAACGGTTGTGCCGGCATTGTCCGGACTGGAAGCGCTGGACGAAACTGTGGCCGACATCCGCCAGCACTTCGGCGCATTGGGCATGAATGCGTGGACGGCCTATGTGGGCGTCAAGGAAGTGGCGGCGATAAAGCCCGGCGAATGGCTGGTCGTATCGGCGGCGGCGGGCGCAACCGGATCACTGGCCTGTCAGGTAGGGCGCAACCTTGGCGC
>JADYXV010000013.1 GCA_020853995.1 Novosphingobium sp. | reverse complement strand
GCCCAGCTTGAAATCCTCCAGCGCTACAGGAAGCGGGCAGTCCTCTTTCAACTGGACCAGCACGCGTGAAAGGCGGGCCATGTCGGCCTGCTCGATCAGGCTCTCGCGCAGCTTGCTTGGCTTCATTGATGGTGCCGCGGCCAGCGCCGATTCAAGATCGCCGTGCTCCTGGATCAGTTTGGTAGCGGTCTTGGGGCCGATGCCGCGAATGCCGGGGACATTATCGACCGAATCACCCATCAGCGCGAGAACATCGCTGACGCGTTCAGGCTCCACCCCGAACTTTTCGACCACTTCTGCCACATCGATTCGCAGATTCTTCATCGTATCGAGCATGTCGACACGCCCGCCGCCCTCGGAACAGGTGCCGACAAGCTGCATCAGATCCTTGTCTGATGAAACGATCGTTACGTCCCAGCCGCGCAAACTGGCGGCGCGCGCGTAAGAGGCGATCACATCATCGGCCTCAAGCGCTTCCTCCTCGATGCAGGCAAGGCTGAAGGCGCGCGTGGCATCGCGGATCAGCGGGAATTGCGGCACCAGATCTTCGGGCGCAGGCGGGCGGTTGGCCTTGTATTGATCGTATAAATCGTTGCGGAACGACGTTCCGGCCTTGTCCAGAATCACCGCAAGATGGGTCGGGCCATCGGCTTTGTGCAGGTCTTCGGCCAGTTTCCACAACATCGTGGTGTAGCCATAGACTGCCCCGACCGGGACCCCTGCCGGGTTGGTCAGCGGGGGCAGGCGATGATAGGCGCGGAAGATGTAAGCCGAGCCGTCGACCAGATAAAGATGCTGCTTTTCGTCCATCACCGGGTGTTAGCAGGGCGATGCGGCTGCGTCATCGCCATTGCACACAACAGGTCTAACAAGATTCTGCAGGGCGCAAACATGGCCTGAACGCTAGAGATTCAGGCGAAAAAAAGGCATTCCCGCCCGAATGATAGGCAGGCAGTGACACCTTATTGTCGTGTTATGCTTGCAAGCTGATGAATTGCCGATTAATTGGGCCTAGAAGTCTACCGGCTGAGTAGGCTTTGCGGCGGGCTGCGTGCCCGGCGCGGTTCACTTCAATCCAGGGATTGTAACATGCGCAAGCTCATCCTCGCCGCCGTTGCCGGCACTGCCTTTGCTCTCGCTGGCTGCTCGGAAAAGCCAGCTGAAGAAGCTACTGAAGCTGCTGTAGAAGCAACTGAAGCTGCTGCTGACGCTTCGGCTGCTGCCGTTGACGCTTCGGGCGCTGCTTCGGAAGCCGCTTCTGAAGCTGCTGCTATGTAATCTTCCCGCAAGGGATGATTATAAGAGTTTAAGGGGTGTAGCCTTTGCTGGCTGCGCCCCTTTTCTCTGTCTGCGTGCTTGATAAGCGCACAGAAAAACGCCGCGTCAGTACGAGCTGCGCGGCGCTTTTGATTGCAGTGTCTGGAAAGGTCAGCGACGGCGGACGATGTCCTGCGTGCTGTTCATCACCGGTGCGCTGTATCCGTCATAAATCGTGCGCATCATCCTTGCGATCAGCTTGGCATGGGCTGCATGGCCTTCGGGTCCGGTGACAAAGAATGCCACTGCCAGATGGCGTCCATCGGGCAGGCGCACAATGCCGACATCATCGGTAACACCCCAAAGCGTGCCGGTTTTGTGCGCCACCAGCGTGCCTTCGGGCAGGCCTGCACGGATGCGGGTCTTGCCGGTGCTGGTGCGGGTCATCGTATCCAGCAGAACGGCACGGCTTTCAGGGCTTAAAACCCCGCCGCGATCAATCGCGGCCAAAAGCGCTATCATGGCGCGCGGGGTGCTGGATGTGCGGGTATCAATCACGCGGGCAGGATCAACCTTGCCGTCATCGCGCACCAGCGTGGCCATCGTATGATCGAGTCGCTGGCCGGTGATCCCGTTGCGGGTAAGCCACCGGTTGACGTTTTCAAACCCGCCGACAGCATTGATCAGGCCGTCCGTTGCCTCATTGTGGCTGCGGGTGATCATCAATTCCATAAGGCTTTGCGCGGTCATGACCGTGCCTGCGCGCAGCGGGGCAACCGGGCTCATCTGGCCGGTTTCCTGTACGCGCAACATCATCGGGAACTGCTGATCCAGACGGTATGCGCCTTTTTCAACCTGTTCAAGGAACGTGGCTGCAACAGCGATCTTTGCGGTGCTTGCCATCGGGAACGGCATGTCGCCGTTCACAAAAACCTGTCCGCCGCCATCAAGGTCCATCGCGGCAACACCGATTCGGCCACGGCCTTCTGCTGCGATTGCGGCAACTTGTTGCTGTATGAACTGATCGCGCTGATCCAGAACGGAATTTTGCGTCCGGCTTTGCACCGCAGGAACGGTAGCGACAAGCGCAGGCACTGCAGTGAACAGTGCGGCGATGATCCTTGCGGTGCGGAACTTCATATCGGTGGTATATCCCGAACCTGGTTTATGCGGCTTTAACAAGCCTAACGCATTGCGATTTATGCGCAAAGTACCTTTTCGCGCATTCCGGCGCGGATATCGCCCGTTTGAACGGTGCAATCGTGTATCTCGCGCGGCAGCGCTAATCGAACAGGCGATCAAACCAGCTGCGCGGTGGCCGTGCGACATTTACAGCCATCGGCACCGGGACAGGATCCGGGACGTCAAAAAGGCCTTCAACCAAGGTCCGAACCGCGATTCGTCTGCCGCGTGATGGCTGATAGGATGGCTTGGCGACGCCATAGACCAGCGCGGTACCGTCCCCGCTCCATTTTCCTTCAAAAAACAGCGCCTGTTCCAAACGACGACGCGCCAGCAGGGAGGCAGGGCGTGCCCAATCCAGAATCGCCTTGCGCGCGCCTGCCCGATCCCCGCCGACAAAGCGTTTGATCCAGCTGGCGCGTGCAATGGCACCGGTGTTCCAATGAAACGACAGGGCTGCACCCAGTTCAGCCTCGGTCGGATCATAGCTACCAAATGCAGTCAGAACGGGGGGCAGATACTTTTCGCGCAAAAGCCACAGATAGACGCCGATGCAATGTTCCAGCGGCTGCGGCTTGTCCTTGTAGCGCGGGTAAACTTTGTGGCCTGATGCATCGGTTATTCCCACGCTCCACGTCCACACGCCCACGCTGTCCTTGTACGCTTGGGTGACGATGCCTTCGTGGGCAATCAGTTCAAGGGCAATCCGTGGGGTGATCTCGCGCATGATCCGGCTCCGCCAAAAGCCGGTGTGGTGCCGCGCAGGGCGCCTTGTAGGAAAGCGGAGATGAAACCCATCACAAGGAAACGGCCCGCATCCCGAAGGACACGAGCCGCCATGCTTTTGCGCAATGCGCTGATCAATCAGGCAATTGCAGCCTTCAGGTCATCGACCAGATCAAGCCGTTCCCACGGGAAGAAATCGCCCTCAGGCTTGCGGCCAAAGTGGCCACAAGCTGCCGATGGCTGATAAATCGGCTTGTTCAGGCCAAGGTGGGTGCGGATGCTGCGCGGGGTCAGCCCGCCTAGCTTGCTGATGCCCAGGATCGCCTGTTCAATCTTGTCGTCAGCAACCGTACCCGTGTCATGTGTATCAACATAGAGCGACAGCGGCTGCGATACGCCAATGGCATAGGCGATCTGGATCGTGCAGCGGGTTGCAAGGCCTGCGGCCACTACGTTCTTGGCAAGATAGCGGGTGATATAGGCGGCCGAACGGTCAACCTTGGTCGGGTCCTTGCCCGAAAACGCACCGCCGCCATGCGGGGCTGCGCCGCCGTAAGTGTCGACGATGATCTTGCGTCCGGTCAGGCCCGCATCGCCATCAGGACCACCGATTTCGAACGCGCCGGTCGGATTGATGTAATACTTGGTGTCACGCAGCAGCACGGGCGGGATCACGTCGGCAACCACGCGCTTCACATAGGCTTCGAGTTCCGCATACTTGGCCGGATCAGCGTTTTCACCGGTCAGGCAATAGCCTTTGGCGTGCTGGGTAGATACCACAACCGCCGTGGCGGCCACAGGCAGCGACCCTTCGTAGCGCAAGGTCACCTGGCTCTTGGCGTCAGGTTCAAGGAATGGCGCGACGCCCGAATGGCGATCTGCGGCCATGCGCTCAAGGATCTTGTGGCTGTAATACAGCGTTGCAGGCATCAGATCGGGGGTTTCATCTGTCGCGTAACCGAACATGATGCCCTGGTCGCCCGCGCCTTCGTCCTTGTTGTCGCCGGCATCAACGCCTTGCGCGATTTCGGCGGACTGGCCGTGCAGGTTGTTTTCAAAGCGGAAGCTCTGCCAGTGGAAGCCTTCCTGCTCGTAACCGATGCGCTTCACCGTTTCGCGCACGGTGGCTTCGATTTCCTCTTTTGCGCCGGGCGACCACGCGCCGTCTTCGTAAACGCCCTTGCAACGGATTTCGCCAGCCAGAACAACAAGCTGTGTCGTCGTCAGGGTTTCGCAAGCAATGCGCGCTTCGGGGTCTTTGGAAAGGAACAGGTCAACAATTGCGTCGCTGATCTGGTCAGCAACCTTGTCAGGGTGCCCCTCGGAAACGCTTTCAGAAGTAAACAGATATTCGGTGCGCATTGCCAGCCTCATATAAAGAAAGCTTTATGTCTGGCTTGGCTCTAGCGCTTTCGGGTGGTGCTGGCAACCAGCGCGATGACAAGAAGCACTACGGACCACACAAGAACCATTGCGTTACCCATTTTGGCAAACAGCGTTGGCGCGTGCGGCGGGGGCACCAGCCCATCGATTCGCCCGGCCTTTTTCAACGGCATAAAGTGCCGCACCACGCCATCGGCATCGATCACCGCGCTGATCCCAGTGGTAGTGGCGCGCAAAACCGGCAGCCCCTCTTCAATCGCGCGCATCCGGGCTTGCGCCAGATGTTGCGGTGGTCCCCATGAACCGAACCAGCCATCGTTTGAGGGATTGAACAGGTATTGAGGGCGATTGGTGCGGTTCACCACTTCACCCGAAAAGATGATTTCATAGCAGATTTGCACGCCGACTTTGCCATGCTGGCCAAAATCGAGCGTCTGCGGCCCTGGTCCGGCAAAGAAGTCCAGATTACCCGCCACCAGCCGCGACAAGCCGATCGGCTCCAGCCATTCGCGCTTTGGCAGGTATTCCCCAAACGGCACCAGATGCGCTTTGGCGTAACTGCCGCGGATCACGCCCTGGTGATCCAGCGCCGTCACCACGTTGTAAGCGCCTTTGGCCTTCCCGTCCTTCATGGCGATGTCGACAGCTCCGGTCAGCAGAAGGCTGCCGGGGCCAATGACCCGTCCGATCCGCTCCCGCGCCAAAACGGGGTTGGCGGCAAATGTCGTTTCTTCGTACCAGAACTGCGGATAGCCGGCGCGCAGGAAATCGGGCACCCCGCTTTCCGGCCAAAGCACCAACCGCCGCGTCCCGCGCTGGCGAGGAAGCGAGAGCGTGGCTGTATCGCGAAACTGGTTTTCGTAATTGGCCGGATCGTTCAGCACTTCTTGTCGGACATTGGGCTGGACCAGTGTGAAGGTTAGCGTGCCCTCGCGTAGCTCTGTCCCCAGCATCGCATTGCCAAGCGGCAGGACCATCAATACCGCAGGCGCAATTGCATAAGCAACAGCACCCCATTTCTGGCCCTTGTTCCATGATCTGATGGCAAAAAGCCACCAACCGCCCAATAGAACGACAAGGCCGGACAGCGCATAAGTGCCCGTCCATTGCGCCAGCAGGGCAAGTCCGGGCCGGTCAAATCCGCCCAGCGTCACCATGCTGAGCGGATTCCACGCAAAGCCTGTGAACAGCCGCGCCCGCAGCCATTCGCTCATGATCCAGCACGCCGCAAATGCCGGTAGCAATGCCGCGCTGCGCGTGCGGGCAAGCCACCAGCCACCGACCGTGGCAAGCGCCGGGAATATCGCAAGATAAAGCGCAAGCAGTACCACCGCGATCATGCCCAGCCAGACCGGCATTTCGGCCTGATAGGTAAACGCCGTGGCGATCCAGCCATTGCCAGCGGTGAACAGGCCAAGCCCGAACAGCCAGCCCGACAGCAGCGCCTGGGCCCATGTTTTGACCACGTACAAACGGTGGATCAGGTATGCCAGCGCGGTCAGCGTCAGCGGCCACAGGCCTAACGGTTGGAAGCCGGTTGCGGCAAAGGCACCGGCGGCAATGGTGTAAAGTTGCGGGCGGGGGGGCGTGATCAATCGCAGCATGCCCCACCGCTATGGGGTGCGCCGAGGCTGACCGCAAGCGGCCAGCCCCAAGCGTCACACCTCAGCCTTCAACAGGCAGCGGATTCTTGCGCGGACGACCACGCTTTTTGGGCGCAGGAGCCGCGTCATCACCAGCAGCGGCCTGAACAGGTTCTGCGGCAACAGGTGCCGGAGCTGGAACTGGCGTTGGCGCCGGTTCCGGTTCGCTACGCAGGCTGATCGACGGCGGCAGGCTTGATGGATCAAGCGCGGCCGGCGCATCATCACGATCACGTTCACGTTCAACACGAGGGCGGCGCTCGGTACGCGGACGCAAGCCACGTGCAGGGCGGGCATCGCGAACAAACGGATTGTCGTTTGCATCAGCGATCGGTTCACCCTCAATCGCGGGAACGCCTTCACCGGGCAGGGCTGCAACGGCAGCAACCTGGGGCTCTACTTCGCGTTCGCGCGAGCGATCAAACCGGCGGTTGTCACGGGGACGATCTTCGCGTGGAGCACGATCTTCACGAGGTAGCCGGTCTTCGCGCGGCCTATCATCACGCTGGCGATCCTGACGCGGACGGTCTTCGCGATCTTCACGCGGCCTATCGTCGCGCGGCCTGTCATCACGGGGGCGGTCATCACGGGGGCGGTCATCGCGCTGCCGGTCGTTGCGGGGCCGATCATCGCGTTGACGGTCCTGGCGCGGGCGGTCTTCGCGATCCTCGCGTGGCCGATCGTCACGGGGGCGTTCTTCGCGCTCCTGGCGCGATGGCGTGCGTTCAAACGCGGCGTAATCGCCTTCTGCGCTGAATTCGTTGTTTTCTTCCTCGCCGTCCTGTTCCTGCCAGCGTTCGCCGTTGGGGCCAAGGGGTCGGGTTCGCTGGTCCTCGGTGCGGACACGGCTATCGGCAATCACGCGGAAATAGTGATCGGCAAATTGCAGATAGTATTCGGCCTGCACGCGGTCACCGTTCAGGTGCGCGTCCGATGCCAGCTTGCGATACTTCTCCAGCATCTGGGGTGCGTTGCCCCGTGCGCGGCTGTCGATACGGTTGAGCTGCTGTCCGCCATTCTGGGGGCGACCATTATTGGTGCGCCCGCGACGGCGGTTGTTACCACGATTGTTGTTATTCAACTTCAGGCACTTCCTTGTTTGGGGGCGGCCCAAGTGGAATTCAGGCCCATCTGGAATGCAGGTCAAACCCGTATTGCCGTGCTACCCGTAAGCCGCGCAATCTCCACCTCCGGTTCAGCCCATCATTGAAGACGGGCGAATCGGGGTTCCCAGCATCTGCTCTCGTCCCGGCCCCTTTGACCGTTCATCCCTGCAAATGGTGAGGCAGGCAAGATCGGGAAGCCATCATCCGTTCTTTACCTGGATACACGGTTAGTCGTCTGCCGCGGCCTTGCCAAGAGGAATAATGCGGTTTTTCGCCATTTCTATCGCGCGGGATCGTCCGGCAAGGTCATGGTGCAAAATTGCAGCACAGTTGGAAGCCGTCGTCAGCGCAATGACAGGCTCTGCCTGCGTCCAGCCAATCTCGACCATGGCGATCCCGCAATCGGCCAGCAAACCGGGTAATTGCGGGATCAGCAACCGGTAATCATCCAGCCCGTCAGGCCCTGCAAATAGCGCTCCCGCCGGTTCATGCGCCCGAACCGATGGAGCAAGATCAGCCGCATCTTCAATATAGGGCGGATTGGCAAGGATCAGGTCAAACGAGCCTAACCGGTCGGTCCAGCCCGATTGTGACCAATCGGCCTGCAAAAACCGCGCATTTGGCGCATGTCGCGCCCCATTTGCAGCAGCGATGGCCAGCGCCTCTGGCGAACGGTCAATCCCGATGCCTTCGGCTTCGGGCCAGATTGACAGAGCGGCCAGCAGCAGCGCGCCCGACCCTGTACCCAGATCAAGAATGCGCTGCGGCGGATGGCTGGCCAATCTTTCGCGCGCTGCGTCAATCAGCGTCTCGCTATCGCCGCGCGGGATCAGCACAGCGGGGCTGACTGCCAGATCAAGGCCGTAAAACTCCTGACTGCCAACGATATAGGCCACCGGTTCATGCGCCAACCGGCGTTCAATAAGCGCGGCAAAGCCTTCCGGCGCATTGGCCTGCATGTGGCGCAACAGCAAATCCGTGCGCGAACAGCCCAGTGCATGTGCCATCAGCACTTCGGCATCCAGCCGCGCGGTATCGCTGGTTTGCGCCAGCGCGGCTGCGGCCTCGCGAATGGCTTGGGCTACGGTCACGCCGCCGCCTCAGCCATCCATCGAGGCCAGCCGTTTGGCCTGATCCTCGGCAATCAGCGCGTCCACCAGTTCACTCAAGCCTGTACCTTCCAGCACTTCGGGCAGGCGGTGCAGCGTCAGATTGATGCGGTGATCGGTCACGCGGCCTTGCGGGAAGTTATAGGTGCGGATGCGTTCCGACCTGTCGCCCGATCCGACCATCGCCTTGCGCGCCTCGGCCTCCTCGCCTTGCGCGGCATCGCGTTGCGCTTCGAACAGGCGCGCGCGCAAGACCTGCATCGCCTTGTCCTTGTTCTTGTGCTGGCTGCGCCCGTCCTGACAGGTGACGACAGTGCCGGTGGGCAAGTGGGTGATGCGCACTGCCGAATCGGTGGTGTTCACATGCTGCCCGCCCGCACCGCTGGCACGATAGACGTCGATCTTCAGATCCTTGTCTTCAATCCGAATGTCCACCTCGTCCGGTTCGGGCAGCACGGCGACAGTTGCGGCAGAAGTGTGGATGCGCCCGCCCGATTCGGTAACCGGCACGCGCTGTACGCGGTGGACGCCGCTTTCGAATTTCAGCTTGGCGAACACCCCGTTGCCCGCAACATTGGCGACCACTTCCTTGTAGCCGCCGATGTCATTGGCGTTGACCGAGACAACTTCCACCCGCCAGCCTTGCTCCACAGCATACTTTTCGTACATGCGGAACAGATCGGCGGCGAAAAGCGCTGCCTCGTCGCCCCCAGTGCCCGCGCGGATTTCCAGCATGGCCGGGCGGCTGTCCGCCGAATCGCGCGGCAGCATGGCGATGGCAAGGCGGTGTTCGGCTTCCGGAAGTTCGGCGTTGATCCGCGCCAGCTCTTCCTCGGCCAATTCGCGCATGTCGGGATCATCAAGCGCGGCAAGGCTGGTGATTTCCTCGCGCATCGCCGCAATCTCCTGCGCGATGCGGGCAACTGGTTCGAGTTCGGCATAATCGCGGCTGGCCGCAATGAAATCCGCGCCTTCAAGCGTGCCCGATCCCAGCCGCGCTTCCAGTTCAGCAAAGCGGTGCGTGATATGGCCAAGGCGTGTGTCGGATACGCTCACTTGCTCTTCGGGAATAGCTTGAGAGTTCCGCCGTTATCGACAACTTCCTTCCAGACGGCAGAATCAACACCAAACAGGTTCTTAAGCAGGAGGCGCAAGGACATATTCAAACGCCCCTTTCTCCGATCCCTTGGATGTATAAACCGCTTCACAGTCAGAGACCCAACAGCATTCTCATCGTCACTTCGGCCTAAGATAACAATGTAATCAGGGTGCATCTTCATGGCGCGGTCATATCGTTTCCGCACAGCACCCGTATCGAAAATTGCCGATGGCATATCTTTTCTACGCATAGCTCGAAGCATCAAAGAACCTAAGTTTAGGTGGCGCGCTTCGTCACTTTCGATAACAATTGCAGCCACTTTTAGAGGGGGAGGTGCAGTTACGAGCATCGCCAGCCGCTCGATCCCGGCAGCCCAGCCGACCGCAGGTGTCGCCGCGCCACCCAAAGCTTCCATCAGCCCGTCATAGCGTCCGCCGCCCAGCACGGTGCCTTGCGCGCCCAGCCGGTCAGTCACAAACTCAAATGCGGTGTGGCGGTAGTAGTCGAGGCCGCGCACCAGTGCCGCAGCACGCGTCCATGAAACACCAGCAGCGTCCAGCCCTGACGTCACTTTGCCGAAAAAGTCCTGCGCTTCAGCTGAAAGGTAATCGTCGATCTTCGGCGCGTTAGCCGTAAACACCTTGTCGCGCGGGTCCTTGGAATCAAGGATGCGCAATGGGTTGCGCTCCAGCCGGTCCTGCGAATCTTCCGACAATTCCGAAGCATGGGCGCGGAAGTATTCGATCAGCGCGGCGCGCCAGGCATCGCGGCTTGCACCATCGCCCAGCGTGTTGAGTTGCAGCGTGACGCCATCGGCAATGCCCAGTTCTTTCAACAACTGGTCCGCCATCACCAGCAGTTCCACATCCGCCTGCGGTTCGGCTGCGCCAATCACTTCGGCGTCAAGCTGGTGGAACTGGCGATAGCGGCCTTTTTGCGGACGTTCATAGCGGAACAGCGGGCCGTGTGTGGCAACCTTCAACGGCGCATATTGCTGCCAGCCGTCGGTGATGAAAGCGCGGGCAATGCCTGCGGTAAATTCCGGGCGCAGCGTCAGCGATTCCCCGCCGCGATCCTCGAACGAATACATTTCCTTGGAAACAACATCGGTCGTCTCGCCCAGTGAACGCGAAAAAACCGCCGTCTTTTCAAACACCGGCATTTCCACGCGGCGGAAGCGGTAGAGCTTGCGCACGCGCTCGAATGTTTCGACGACGAAGGCAAATGCCTCGGCATCGGCACCGAAAATGTCCTGCGTGCCGCGAATGGCCTGAGGGGTCGGAATATTTGGGGTTTGTTGGCTCATGATGGCTGCGCGATTAGCCGCATTCGCGCCAAACGAAAAGCACTGTCAAAAAGGTGTGCAGATATGGTTGCGGATGCGACTGCTTCGGGCCATGAATTGCGTCATGAAAAAGACACACCCCCTCAAAGCTCTCGTGGCGTCCGCCCCGCTCCTCCTCGCCCTTTCCGTATCAACCCTTGCCATGGCGCAGAACTCTGCTCCCGTGGCCGTGCCGATCACCCAGACCGTGCCCGATGCCCGCGATGTGGCCTATCCCGGCACGATGACGCTGGATATCGATGCGTCCGATGTGGTGCGCGGGGCCTATCGCGTCACGCAAACCATTCCGGTGGCAGCAGGCGCGAAAGAGCTGATTTTGCTTTATCCGCAATGGCTTCCGGGCAACCACGGCCCGCGCGGCACCCTGTCCGAACTGGTTGGCGTGCAGTTCTACGTTGATGGCAAGCCGGTTGAATGGAAGCGTGACCGGGTCGAGGTATTTGCGTTCCATGTGATGCTGCCCGCAGGCGCAAAGGAAGTGGTTGCGCGCTTCATCCACACCTCGCCCATCACGTCGGCTGAAGGGCGCATCACGATGACGCCCGAAATGCTCAACCTGCAGTGGGAAAAGATGAGCCTCTATCCCGCCGGACACTATGTGCGGCAGATCAAGGTGAAGCCGACCGTCACCCTGCCGCAGGGCTGGACCGCCGCCACGGCGCTGGATGGCATGACCACGGCGGGCAACCGCGCCACCTGGGCCGTGACCGATTACGAAACGCTGGTCGATTCGCCGATCTTTGCCGGCAAGAATTTCCGCAAGTGGGATCTGGGTCAGAACGTCACGCTGAACGTCGTTGCCGACAAGGCAGAGCATCTGGAAGCCAAGCCTGAACACATCGACGCGCATAAGGCGCTGGTGACCGAAGCTAAGCTAGCATTCGGCGCAAACCACATTGACCATTACGAATTTCTGCTCGCGCTGTCTGACAAGATTGGCGGCATCGGCCTTGAACATCACCGGTCGAGCGAAAACCAGCTTGAGCCTGAAGCATTTACCGAATGGGGCAAGCAGGAGTGGGACCGTAACCTGCTGCCGCATGAATATGCGCATTCATGGTCGGGCAAATTCCGGCGCCCATCGCGGCTTTGGACGCCTGATTATCGCCAGCCGATGCAGGGGGACTTGCTGTGGACCTATGAAGGGCAGGACCAGTTCTGGGGCGCCGTATTGGCGGCGCGGTCAGGCATGCAGGGCAAAGACATTGTGCTCGGCATGCTGGCGGCGTGGGCGGGCGGCTTTACGCAGCAACCGGGCCGTGATTGGCGTTCTGTTGAAGATACCGGGTTCGATCCGGTGTTCGCCTCGCGCAAGCCAAAGCCGTTTGCCTCGCTCGCGCGGAACGAAGATTTGTATGATCCGGGCCTTGTCAAGATCGCATTGAACGGTTCCTTCTGTTGACGCGTTGGGGGCCCCACACGCAATGCTCAAGGATTGGCTTCATTCGTTCCGAGGTCAGCTGATGCACTATCCGTGCATAGACTTGTATCCGGTCGCGGCCGTTCCCGCGCACCATAATCCGTATTCACATCCCCGGATCGAGCAAAGGCGGATGCGGACCAAACTACTACTGGGCGTTTTCAGGCGCCATCAACTTTCCCGGTCACGCATCACACCAATCCGCGTCGCCTTATCGAGCCTGTTGCAACATAGGCATCAGGCGGCGCGGAGCTCGGCACCTTGAGGGACCAGACCGGTCTCCACAAAGCGCCAAAGCGCGATCAACAATTTTCGGGCGAGCGCAACGATCCCCACCTTTGCCGCGCGAGCGCCGTTGCCTTTGAACCGG
>JADYXV010000012.1 GCA_020853995.1 Novosphingobium sp. | reverse complement strand
TCATCGCATCCGTCAACCACATCACCCGCAGAATCGCAAGCTCCTGTAATCAAACCGCTTCTTTATGAGTCAGCCACTAACCCACGATCTTATCGAGACCGTGGATTGCATAGTCATTGTTCACTTCATTGTTTTGGCGATGATAAAAGCCACCGAGTGTCACATCAAAAGGCCACGATTTGGGCGTCGATATGCGCAGTTCCTGGGTAAACTTCTTTTCGTTGCGCAAACCGCGATAATATTGCGTGGGGTTGATCAAGCTTGAACATTTGAGTGTTGCGCCTGACCCAGTGCATCCGTTCTTGTCAAAGAACTGGAGATAGCTTTCGTATCCAGCCCCAAAGCCATCATAGGTGACAGTATAGTAGGTGTAATCGTTCAATAGCTTGATCTGGCGTTGATAATATCCAGTTGCTGAAACGATGTCCCAATCGCCGATATGCCCGTTGATGGTGAGAGCCGCCTGGTAGAACTTGTCGTTCTGCTCGGTCACGTCGTAATCATGCACTTCAAGATCACCAACGCGAGGATCAAAGCCGAAATAGCCGCTGGCAATTTGCTGTTGCGCGGTAATCTGTGGCATGATCGCCCAGCCATCGGCAGGTTCCCACAGCACTTGGAGCCGGCCGCCATAGCCTTCGATCGTATTATAGTCGTCTTTGGCAATGTCCGAATTGTCGAGTGTGAAGCTGGTGTCCGGATTATCATCGCCCAACGTCAGCACCGAAGGGCTGCCGTCATTGAAGACGGCATTGTTTGGCTTATTGTCAATATATCCACCGTCACGACGATAAAAGCCCATCGCGCGCACAGCCAGAGTGCTGGAAACCGGAACGTTGATGAATGACTGGTATTGGCCGCCAAAATCACCTTTGCCGTACTTGTTCACTTCAGCATCATAGCCGAATTCGAAAGTATCCAGCTTGGGTTTGTTCGAGATGAAGCGGATCGTACCGGCCAGCGAACCGGCGCCGTACAGCGTGCCTTGCGGACCGGAAAGCGCCTCGATGCGCGCAATGTCGTAAACCTGCACATCAGGCAGACCGGTGCCGGTGATCGGAATATCGTCGATGTAGTAACCGACCGATTCACGCGCGCCACCTGCTGGTACGATACCGCGGAAATAGGGCGTGTTGCGCCCCGGACCGATGCCCGCAAAGGTGACCGATGGTAGCAACGCGGCAAAATCGGTCAGGCCCTTGATCTGGCGCTGCGCGAGCACTTCGGTGCTCAGCGCTTGCATCGAAATCGGCACCTTCTGGATCGAAGTGGCATCGCGCGTGGCGGTGACAATGATTTCGCCAAGGCCGCCGCTCTGGTCCTCGGCCGGATCGGCTGAGGGAACCGGCGCATCCTGAGGCTCTGCGGCATACGCAGCCATCGGCAAGACCAGCGTGGAAAGGATCGTGCTTACACCCAATGCCCTCATGGCCCGTGATTTGAGCCCTGTTTTCGTATTCATTCGATCAACCCCCTATGCTGAAATGCAGGTATTCCCGCACCTTCATCGCACCTGCCCCATGGTCTCCGCTGTGGAGGCTCTGTTGCGTTGCAACATGAGCTTGCGTCGTACTCCCGCGATCAACTTCGCAGGGCAAACTCCGCCACCGGGCAAAAGGCATGTGCGCCCTCAGCCCTTGCCGCACATGGCGCAGCAAGATCGGTCTTGTTGTATTACCCCGGGGACAGGCGCCGTTTTATCTCAGTTCCCTGACGCTTGTCCGGGATTGATAATGCTGCACGGCAACATGGAGTCAACTTCCTTTTGGAAAGGCCATGTACGCAATTCCGGCATAGTGTGGGGTGAGGCCGGCGAAATTTACGGGCTTGATCGAAGGTTATCTGGCGTCAGGCCCACCACTCGGCCAGCATGGGCAGCAGCTCTTTGCCAACCAGTTCGATGACCGGGCCATCATTGCGCCGGATATAGGCCATCGAGCCATGACGATGGCGCGGCGATGCGCCTGCAAGCAGGATCTGCCATCCTTGCGCACACAATTCATCCAGCGCATCGCCGACATTATCGACCCACACGCCGATGTGCGACATATCGCCTGTGCGCAAGGCATCGTAAGGCGAACCTTGGGGCGTTTCTACAAGTTCCAGACGGACCGGCCCTGTGCGGGAATAGGCAACGCGCAGATGCGCCTCACCGCGCCCGTGTTCGGGCGTCCATACCCGCAACGGATCAAAAGCGCGGACAGAGGACCATGTGACACCGGTTGCGCGGGTGATATCGGCCATGGCGGTATCGATGCTGTCAACAATGATGCCGTGGTGGAAGATGCCTGACAGGATTTCCATGTTGCTTGTATCTCCAGGGTTTGCGCCCGATCAGCCTTGGTGTGCCCGGCAACACAAATCGCAGATTTGCCAATCTTTGCCTACCGCCAATCCGTGCTTTACAAGCATACATGTATGTTTTTATTATGTGCAGGTAAGATCCATTTTTCAAGGAGCATACCATGCTAGATCAGGCGACCGGCCGGGGTCATCAAGCTGACCTTGATCGCATGGCATGGGAGCGGGACCGCAAGGACCCGCCCGAGGGTTTTCCGGCGCTGCCATCCATACCGGCGGCGCGCTATGTCGATGCCGATTTCCTGAGCCTTGAGCAGCGCGAGATGTGGAACAAGGCCTGGCTCTATGCCGGACATACCGATCAGGTGGCCGAGCCGGGATCATGGTTTCTGACGCGCAACACCGGCAGTCCGGTGATTGTTGTGCGCACGCTTTCGGGCGAGGTCAGGGCGTTTTACAACACCTGCAAGCATCGCGGTGCGCCGCTGGTGAAAGAGGATGCAGGCAGCGCGCGCGGGTTCGTCTGCGGTTATCACGGGTGGAGCTACACGCTTGACGGCAAGCTGACGGCGGTGCGTGACAAGCGCGATTTTCCCGATTTCGATATGGCGTGCCATTCGCTTTCATCAGTGCGGTGCGAGCTGCTGGGATCGCTGATCTTCATCAACGGTGACCCTGATGCCCAGCCTTTGATCGAGCATATCGGCCCGATGGCGGCGGAGCTGGAGGAGCTGCAACTGGCGACGCTGAAGCTGGTCGATGCCCGCGAATATGAAGTTGATTGCAACGTCAAGGTGCTGCTCGATGCGTTCCTTGAGGTGTACCACCTGAAATCGATCCACGAGAACACGGTGGACCGGTTTCTGGATCACCGCGCCATGATCGTGACGCTGTGGCCCAACGGGCACAGCCGGATGGTGACGCCCAACCGCAGGGAGGGGTGGGTGGACCCCGGCACCAAGGGGATGCCCGAAATTCCCACGGTTTCGGAATTCACCGCGACCAACAACATCAGCTATCACATCTACCCCAATTTCGTCATGCCGCCTGCGCCTACGGGCATTCCGATCCTGCAATTCTGGCCGCTGGGTCCGCGCCGCACGCGGGTTGTATCAAGCTGGGTGGCGCCAGATCATGATCCGGCAAACCCCAACCCGCTGTGGGAAACCCGCATCAAGAACTGGGAGCGGATATTGTACGAAGACCTGCAATTTGCCCCGCAGATTCAGGAATCGCTTGAAGGTCCGGGCTTTCAGGGCATGTCGTTGAATTATCAGGAACGGCGGATCTACCATTGGCACGAGGAGCTGGATCGCCGCATCGGGATTGACCGGGTGCCGCAGGCCGCGCGGGTTGAACCGGTGCTCGCCCCGTTTGTGGAGCGCGGCTGATTTCGGTGCCAACGCCGGAGGGTGAAGCGGGCGGGGGGATCGGCGCGGCCAACCCGTTCCCCGACGACCCCGACCTTGAACGCCACGCCGCGTACGAATTTGACCAGACCGGGCCTGACCGCTTTCAATCGCGGCCACTGCCCAGCGGGTTGCTGCGCCTTTATGGCGGGATGATCGTATCGCAGGCACTGGCCGCGATGCAGATGACTGTGCCCGCCGACAAGCTGGTCCACGCGATGCATCTGTTCTACCAGCGCGCCGGATTGACCGACCGCGCCCTGGACTTTGCAATAGAGCGCGATACCGATGGCCGCAGCTTTGCCCAGCGGCGCGTGGCAGTGACGCAGGACGGTCAGCCGGTTGCCTATGCCATGGCATCGTTCCAGATGCCCGAAGCGGGAGGCGTGCATCAGGATGCGATGCCCGATGTGGCAGGGCCGGACGGGCTGGAGCCGCTGCCAGCGATCATGGCGCGCAGGCTGGATGATGTGCCGCTGCGCCACCGGCCGTTCTGGTGCCGGCGCCAGCAGTTTGAATGGCGGCCGGTGGAAGAGTTTTTCATCGGCGAGCCTGCGGTGCGGCCCGCAAGGCGTCACTTCTGGTTTCGTGCCAATGCGGCGGTGGATGCGCCACTGCATATGCACCAGCGGTTGCTGGCTTATGCCAGTGATACGCATATCATGCAGACGGCGTTGCGGCCTTTGGGGCTGTGCTGGACGGATGATCATTTGCAGACATCCAGCCTTGATCACGCGATCTGGTTTCACGGAAACTTTCGCGTGGACGAATGGCTGCTTTATGCACTGGATAGCCAGGTGGCGTCAGGCGCGCGGGTGCTGGGCACGGGCAAAGTGTTCCGGCGCGATGGCACGCTGGTGGCAACGGTTGTGCAGCAGGGGCTGGCGCGGTTGCTTGAACAGAAACGCGAAGGAAAGATCTGATGGAAGTGCCGGAAATGTCTCCCCTCGGCACACCGTGGTTGCAGTTTGAAGATCTGGTGATCGGGCAAGTGCGCCGGTCTGCATCACGTACGGTGACCGAAGACGAGATCGTGGCTTTCGCAAAGGCCTATGACCCGCAGTGGTTCCACACCGATCCCGAAGCGGCCAAGGCATCGGTATTCGAGCAAGTGGTGGCAAGCGGCATCCATGTGCTGGCGATGTGGCGGCAACTGGATCACACGATCAATGCCGACATCGATTTCGTCTGCGGCGTGGGCTGGGAGCATTTGCGCCTGAAACGTGCCGTGCGCGCGGGCGATACGATCCATGTGACGAGCGAGATTATCAGCCTTGAGCCATCGCGCAGCGGCAAGGATCGCGGGACGGCGGTAACGCGCTATGCGGTGTTGCTGGACGACGGCACCGAATGCGTGACGTTTGAAAGCATCAATCTGGTTTATACGCGGGGTGCGCGGGACAATCGTTCAGCGAGTTCGGCGGCTTCGTCATAGGCCGTGGCCATCGCGGCTTCGACTTGTTCGGGCGTGCCATACGTGGGGCGCACTTGGACGACGTGAACATCGGTGATGCCGATGAAGCCCAGCCATGCTTTCATGAACGCGGTCTGGAAATCCAGTTCGCTGCCGGGCTGGCCGGGCCGGATATCAAGCGCGCCCGAGCAGATCAGAACGGCACGGCGGCCCGCTGCCATGCCTTTCACGCCATTTGCGCTGACGGTGAAGGTGAGGCCGGGCTGGGTGAGCACATCGATATATTGCTTCAGCCGCCACGGCACGCCGAAGTTCCACATCGGCACGCTGAACACATACGTATCGAACGACAAGAAGTGCTCGATGGTCTTGCCAATCTGCGCCCATACCTCGTGCAGTTCGGGGCTGACCTCGTGCCCTTCGATCAGGGCGTAGCGTCCTTCGATGGCTGCGCCGTTGAAGTCTGGCAGATTGATCGCTTCAAGATCGAGCGCTTCGACTTCGGTCACGCCCGACTGCTTGATGAAGGCCCGCGCCACCATGTCTGACCGCGAGCGGTCCTTGCGGGGGCTGCCGCTGATGTGGAGCAGGCGCGTCATCCTTGGGCTTCCCTTCAATTGCCGGTGAGCAGGGCGGGCTGTTCGATCAACCGGGCGAGCGCGGCCATGAAGCGGCCGGCGTCTGCCCCGTCGATGGCGCGGTGATCGCAGCTGAGCGACAAGTGCAGCACCGGCACGATGCGGATCGCGCCGTCATCGTCGATGGGTTCGGGCCGCGCCGTGCCCACCGCAAGGATCGCGCCTTGTGGCGGGTTGATGATGGCATCGAACTGTTCAACACCAAATCCGCCGAGGTTGGAGAGCGAAAAGCTGCCTCCGGAGAACTCTTCAGGGCGCAACTTGCCGCTGCGGGCCTTTTGCGCCAAGCCCTTCATGGCATTGGCAATCTCTGCCAGCCCAAGATCGTCAGCGCCGAACACGATGGGGGTTACCAGGCCGCGATCGGTTGCCACGGCCACGGCGATATCGGCCTGATGGAATTGGTGAATATCGGAGCCGTGGACCTGAATGTTCACCGCTGGCACATCAAGTAGGGCCAAGGCGCAGGCGCGGATGAGGTAGTCGTTGACGCTGGGCTTTTCGCCATTGGTGGCCGCGCGATGTGCCAGAAGGCGATCTGCGCGGACCCTGCGCCGCACATAGAAGTGCGGGATTTCCTGCTTCGATTGCGTCAGCCGCCGCGCAATGGTGCGGCGCATGGAGGACATGGGCACAACGTCTGGCGCACCGCTTGCGGAGGGTGCAACGGGCGCGGCAACAGGCTGTGGCGCTGGCGCGGCATTGGCGATAGCGGCCATGACATCGGCTTTGCGCACACGGCCACGCGGGCCGGTGCCGGTGACCTTGGCAAGATCAAGTTCGTGCAGTGCGGCAAGGCGGCGGGCAACAGGCGTTGCCATGACCGGGCCTTCGGGCAGGAGCGGGAATGCGCCGACCAGAGCAAGGGGCTGCGGCCCCCGCGCGGCCTGATGCACATCCTGCACCGAAATCCGGCCATTGCGGCCCGAACCGCTGACTTGCGCCAGATCGACGCCGAGTTCCTGCGCGCTGGCCAAGGCCACAGGACTGATCGCGATACCTTCTGGCACAGCGATTGCGGCAATGGGAGCGGGCGCCGCGATTGCAGCAGGTGCAGGCGTGTCAGCTTCGGGGTCAAAGCTGGTTTCGGAAGGGCGGAACCCTGCGATCAGTGCATCGATTTCTGCCGCTGTTGCCTCACCGCCATCGGATAGGACCGCCAGCAATGCGCCGACCGCATAAGTCTCGCCCGCCTTGGCGATGATGCGGACAAAGCGGCCATCGGCTTCCGCTTCGACTTCGTTAGTAATCTTGTCGGTTTCGATCAGCGTCAGCATCGTACCGCGCGCGAAAGGGGCGTTTTCGGCCACCATCCATTCCGCGATGGTGCCTTCGGCCATTTCGATGCCCCATTTGGGCATGGTGAATGCTTTGAGCTTGGCCATGGTCTGCCCCCCGCTCAACGAAACGCAAGGGTGCGACGGACCGCACCCTCGATGGTCTGCGGCGATGGCAGCCATGCCCGTTCAAGCACGCGCGAAAACGGGATCGGCGCGTGCGGGCCGGTGATCATTTCAGGCGGAGCCTTCAGACTGGTGAAAGCGCGCGTGGCGACCAGCGCCGCGATATCGGCAGCAAGGCTGCAACGCGGCGGGCTTTCATCCACCACGACCAAGCGCCCGGTCTGCTCCACCGAATCAAGGATCGCGTCTTCATCCAGCGGGCTGGTGGTGCGCAGATCGATCAGATCAACGCCGATGCCATCGGCGGCCAGCTTGTCAGCCGCCTTTTCGGAGAAGTTGACCATGCGGCCACAGGCAACCACCGTAACATCGCCGCCTTCACGCACCATCCGGGCTTGGCCAAACGGGATACGGTAATCGCCGTCGGGCACTTCGCCCTTCACGCCGTAAAGCGCCTTGTGTTCAAAGAACATCACAGGATCATCGCCGCGCAGGGCTTCGGTGAGCAAGCCTTTGGCATCGGCGGGCGTGGTGGGCAGCACCACCTTGAGGCCGGGCATGGCGGTGAGCAGGGCGTAGACCGACTGGCTGTGCTGTGCCGCCGTCTGCATGCCCGCGCCATAGACCATGCGCACCACTGCGGGGCATTTGGTCTTGCCGCCAAACATATAGCGGAACTTGGCCATCTGGTTCCACAACTGGTCCAGGCTGACGCCCACGAAATCGGCAAACATCAGTTCGGCAACCGGACGTTTGCCCGCCAGCGCAGCGCCTGCCGCAGCGCCGATAATCGCGCTTTCCGATATGGGGGTATCAATCACGCGGTTGGGGCCGAACTTTTCCCACAGGCCGCCGGTCGTGCCCCAGATGCCGCCGATGGCCTCCGGCCCGCCGGCGGTGCCGTTGCCGCCCACCACATCTTCGCCCAACACAAGGATATCGCCATCGCGCTCCATCTCGTCGTGCAGGGTGCGCAGGATTGCTTCGCGAATGTTCATCACAGCCATTGTCGCAAATCCTCAGTAATATTCGGCGTAAACATCGTCGGCGACGGTTGCCGGATCAGGATCGGCCCCGGCCCGCGCCTGTGCGACGGCTTCATCAATCAGGATCCGCACCTCATCATCGATGGCGTCCATTTCGGCGTCGGTCAGCAGTGCCGCGTCTGTTACGACCTTGCGGAACGCCTTGAGGCAATCGCGCTCTTCACGGATACGGTCGAGTTCGCCGGAGCCACGATAACGCTGCGGATCGCCTTCGAAGTGGCCATAGAAGCGTTCGGTATCGAGTTCGATGGCCGCTGGCCCGTTTCCGGCACGGACATATTCGAGAAGATCGCGGAACTGTTCAAAGGTATCGAAGAAATCGCATCCGTTGGCGCGCCAGACTTTCATGCCGAAAGCCTCGGCACGGCTGGCGATATCCTTGGCCGTGCCGACAGCATAATCAACGCCGGTATGTTCGGAATAATGATTGTTTTCGAACACGAAGATCGCAGGTGCCTTCGTCACGACAGCAAGGTTCATCGCTTCGAACGTGGTGCCCTGATTGCAAGCACCATCGCCGGAAAAGGCAATGCCGACGCGGCCCTTGCCATCCATCTTGGCCGCCAGCGCAGCGCCCACCGCCTGCGGTGCGCCGCCGCCGACAATGCCGTTGGCCCCCAGCATGCCGACCTCAAGATCGGCGATGTGCATCGATCCTGCCCGTCCCTTGCACAGGCCATCGGCTTTGCCATAGATTTCGAGCATCATGCCTTTCACATCGCAGCCCTTGGCAATGCAATGCCCGTGGCCGCGGTGAGTGGAAACGATCTTGTCATCAACTGTCAGCTGGTCGCAAATGCCGACGGCCACTGCTTCCTGCCCTGCATAAAGATGCGTGAAGCCACCGATCTCGCCGGTCTTGATTTCATCGTGCAGACGTTCTTCGAACGCGCGGATCGTGCTCATGCGCCGGTAAGCGCCGAGCAACTGGTCATGGCCCAGTTGCAACATGCCTGTTCCTCTCAGATATCGTCCGGGGATTTGCCGCCGGGGCCGTAGATGTAATCGTCCAGCACCTTGTGGAAGTGGCGGATGCGCAATTCCTGTTCACCGATCCACAGGCCGGGGAAGCTGTCAGACTTCATGCCCAGTTGCACCGTCGGCAGGTTATAGGCGTCCTGATCGAGGACTTGCCCGATGCTGCGGTCGCCATGCTTGAAGCGGCGATGCTTCACGCGTTCGGGCCATTCCTCACCCTGCGGCACCAGTTCGAACACCCAGACATCATAAAGCATCTTGTTGGGATCGGTTGCGTGGGGGCGCTGACGGAACATCAGCACATCATCGGCGTGGACGTTCAGCGCAAGGTTGGGGAAGATCATGTAGTGATAATCGTCGGTCAACTGATCATCGTTGAGCGCCGAATAATCCTTGCCCTGCGACGCGCCGTGCTTGCGTTTGAACAATTGCACATCGCGGCGGATATCGCTGATCCGGCCTTCGTATTCGGCCGGGTCCATGCCTGCATTGCGCATGATTTCATCAATTGCAGGCGGGATCTGGCTTGGCATGGCCACGCGCGGGGAAATGGTGGCGAACGGGATCAGATAGCGATTGTGGCGTTCGTAGCAGTCGATCTGCACGTTCACGTCATCAAGATACCACAGCAATTGCGGGTGGATGCCCTGGACGTGGTACGTTTCATTAAAGGCATCCACCGACGCCTTCCAGTTGCAGTCCCATTCCACCGTCACATCGCGTTTCCACGCCATGCGTTCAGGATGATAGGGCTCAAGATGCTCTTTCAGCGGCGCGATGTAATCGTCGAAAGGTTCGACATCGGGGTTGAGCGAGAACCAGACAAAGCTGTTCCATTGCGTGCACGGCAGGCTGGGCAAGGTCATGCCCGGAGGCCCGCCCTGCTGGAACGTGCACAGATCGGGCAGGCGTTCGATCGCGCCGTCCAGCCCATAAGTCCAGTGATGGTACATGCAGCGGAACTGTTCAGCATTGCCAAGGCCTTCGGGCCGCAAGCGGTTGCCGCGATGCAGGCAGACGTTGGGAAATGCGCGCAAGCTGCCATCGTGCTGGCGCACGATCAGCACCGATTCCTTGCCGATATCGGTGCAGATGTAATCGCCGGGTTCGGGGATGTCGTCAGCCCGTCCGCCCAGCAGCCAGACCTTGGTCCAGATCCGCTCCCACTCCAGCTTCATGAACTCTTCGGAGTAATAACGGGCTGCGGGAATCACTTCGGTGCCAAGTTCCGGGTCCGGAGCCTTTTCCACCGGCGTGCGCGTCGTGCAGGTTTCCGGATCAACGCGGATCACATCGACGACGCGCTTTACGTCCATGCGCGCTGTGTCCCACATCAGAAGTGAGTCCGGTTGGTAAAGCCGCCATCGACCACGAGGTGCGAGCCGCTGCACCAGCTTGCCGCTTCACTGGCGAGGAACACGATGGCGCGGGCGATTTCTTCAGGTTTGCCAAGGCGGCCCATCGGCTGCTGGCGCAATTGCGAGGCGTAGAACTTTTCCATCGTGCCCTTGATCATGTCCCAGTTGCCGCCCTCGAATTCGACGGGGCCGGGCGATACGACATTGACGCGGATGCCATCCTTGCCGTGAGCGAGCGCGAGTTGCTTGCCATAGGTAATGAGCGAGGCCTTCATCGCGTTGTAAGCCTGCGGGCCGCCCATTGCCTCAAGCGCCGAGGTGGTGGCGACCAGAACGATTGAGCCGGAGCCTTGTTCGGTCATATGCGGAATTGCCGCCTCGACCGCGCGGACCGGCCCCATCACATCGGTTTCAAACGCGTTGGACCAGTATTTGTCGCTGCCAATGCCGCTGCCGGCAGAGGTGAGCGGGATGACCACATCCACGCCATCAAGGGCTTCAATTGCCCATGCGAGCCACTCTTTATACTCATCGGCCTTGCGCACATTCACCGGCTTGCCGATGACTTTGGTGCCATAGCGGGAAAGGGATGCCACCGCGTCCTTGACCGAATCTTCGCCGCGCGCGCTGAGCGCAATGTCACAGCCTTCGCGGGCCAGCACTTCGGCAACGGCAAAGCCGATTCCGCGCGCGCCGCCAACGACGATGGCCTTCTTTCCCTGCAGCCCGAGATCCATGAACAATCCTTTCCCAACGCAACGCGCAATCATCGGGAGTGGAGCGGCAGGCCGAGGCCATCAGACCACAAGGCAATCTGCATCAGCACCGATGCTGCGCCGCTTTGCCTCATCCATTCTCCCAGGGCACCTACTCTATTGGCTATCATCGGGAGTGCAACAAAAAAACATGCTTGCATGCTTTTTTATGGTGCCGCATTAAGCCCTGACGCGAGCCGCCAGCAGCGGTGAACGCCAAGACATCAGCCGTACAGAGCGGCACGGGGAGAAGCCGCACGGCGGCGCATGGAAACGCATGGCGACACAAGCAAAGCAGGGCAATGCCAAGACCGAGCCGGGCCGTCAGTCGCTGAAAAGTGCGGCAACCCGCGCGCGGTTGATCGATGCCACGATCCGGTGTCTCGTGCAGCATGGCTATGCCAATACGGTAACGCCGATGGTGGCGGCAGAAGCCGGGCTTTCACGCGGGGCCATGCTGCACCATTTCGCGAGCGGCGATGCGTTGATCCGCGCGACGATTGTCGAATTGCATGAACGGCGGCTCAAAGCTTTCCGGCGGGCATCACAGGCCCATGTAGGTGATGTGCGCGCAATGGTGCGTGATTATTGGCAGCAGTTGCAAAAGCCGGGCTTTATCGCGTTTCAGGAACTGGCGATGGCCGCGCGCACCGATGCTGCGCTGGCCGAAATCCTGTTGCCGTTGCAAGCCGAATTGACGCAGAAGTTTCAGGCGCTGGCCGGACAACTCTATCCCGACTGGGTGCAAGAGCCCGAGCGCCTGCGGCTTGCCATGGCGTTGTCGCAAATCCTGATGGAGGGCATACAGATTGCCAGCCTGACAGGCGCAATGGACAAGAGCCTGATTGAACCATTGCTGGATTTTCTGGAGATGAGCGTGATTGCCCTGCGCCCAGGACAAGGAACTGGAATGACAATGAAGACCGAACAATGAGCGGGTGGGGCCAATGAGCGGGCGGGGAAAAGGCCCACTTGCCGGCGTGCGCATCCTGGATCTGACCAGCGTGTTGATGGGGCCGTATGCCACCCAGATCTTTGCCGATCTGGGCGCAGACGTGATCAAGATCGAGGGGCCAAGCGGCGATACCACCCGCGCCATCCCCCCAGGCCCTGATTCATCGCGCGGCGCGATGTTCCTCAACGTCAATCGAGGCAAGCGCAGCCTTGCGCTTGATCTCAAGCGACCTGCGGCGCGCGATGCGGTGCTGCGGCTTGCAGCAAGCGCGGATGTGTTCATCCATTCCATGCGTGCGCAGGCCATATCGCGGCTGGGGCTGGACTATGCCGCGCTGTATGCTGCCAATCCAAAGATCATCTACGCCAATCTTTATGGTTATGGGCGCAATGGGCCGTATCGTGATTATCCCGCCTATGACGATATCGTGCAGGCCGCATCAGGCATTGTCGATCTGCAAGCGCGCCTGTCGGGCGGCGAGCCGACCTATTCGGCCAACGTGATTGCCGACAAGGTCAGCGGTCTGACCGGGGCCTATGCCGTGATCGCCGCCTTGTTTGCGCGGGAACGCAGCGGAGAAGGCCAGGAGATTGAAGTGCCGATGTTCGAAACGATGGTTTCCTTTGCATCGGTCGAGCATCTTTGCGGATCGCTGTTTGAACCGCCAATGGGTCCGCCTGAATATCCGCGCGCCACATCGCCATCGCGCAGGCCCTATCGCACCGCCGATGGCTATGTCGGGGTGATGATTTACAACGACAAGCAGTGGCAGGCATTCTTCCGCGAACTGGGCAATCCGGACTGGTCGAAAGACCCGATGTTTGCTTCCTTGCGCAGCCGGACCGAGAACATCACCACGGTGCTGGCCCAAGTGGAACGCGAGATGGAAACGCGATCAACCGAGGACTGGATGGCGCTGTTCCGGCGGGCCGAAATCCCCGCCACGCCGATTGCATCGCTGACCGATCTCCTGCGTGATCCGCATCTTGAGCAGACCGGCTTCTGGGAAGAGCGCGAGACAGAGGCCGGACGCCTGCGGTTCCCCGGCATCCCCACTGCATTTTCCGGCACTCCGGGAGCTATTGGTGATCCCGGACCGGTGCTGGGCGCAGATAATCACGCGGTGCTGACAGAAGCAGGCTTTAGCGATTCCGAGATTGCCGCCATGAAAGAAAGCGGCGCGGTGATTTCATAAAGGCTTGACGCCCGATGCCGTTACACGGCGTCGGGCTGCAATTCCGCGATCAGCATATCGCGCAGTTTGAACTTCTGGATCTTCGAGGTCGACATCGGCCATTCTTCGATCACGCGGACGTGACGCGGGATCTTGAAGCTGGCCAGTTTGCCTTTGCAATGGGCAATCAGTTCGGCCTCTGAAGCGCTTTGCCCATCGACCAGTTCGACAAAGGCTGCTGGCACTTCGACATAGCGGGTATCGGGCAGACCCACCACTTGCGCCAGTTTCACCGCCGGATGCGATTGCAGCATCGCCTCGATTTCAGCGGCAGCGACATTTTCGCCGCCCACCTTCAGCATATCCTTGGTGCGGCCATGGAACATCACGTTGCCATCGGCATCGATGGAGCCAACGTCTCCGGTATGAAACCAACCATCGCGCAAAGCTTCGGCGGTTTTTTCAGGTGCGTTGTAATAGCCTTTGAGCATGTTGGGGCTGCGCAGCACGATCTCGCCACGCTCTCCTGTGCCGCACGGCGCGCCGGTTTCGGCATCAAGAATACGCACTTCCCATTCATCCAGTGGATAACCGCAGCGTTCGGTGCGGGTTTCGTAGCTGTCGTTTAACCGGCTGGTCGAAACCGTGCCCGCCGCCTCGGTCAGGCCATATGTGCCGACCTGGATGGTGTGCGGCATGGCGGCTTTGACCGCTTCCTTGATCCATGCGGGCTGAACGGCAAAGTTGGAATTCATCACGCGCAGCCGCGACAAATCTGTTTGCGCAAACGACGGGTGATTGATCAGATCCTGCATGATCGTGACAAAGCTGGGATAGGCAATTGTTGCCCCTTCACGCCCCAGCATTTCCAGCGCCAGACCCGGTTCGAAATGCGGCACGGTCATATAGCAGCCGCCGCGATCGAGGATCATGGTCATCGGGAGAATGCCCGCGATGTGGAAAATCGGCAATGGCGACCAGACTTTATCTGCCGCCGTGCATTCATAACGCGTGCCCAGATTGCGGCTGTTGCCCACTTGCCCGCGAT
>JADYXV010000011.1 GCA_020853995.1 Novosphingobium sp. | reverse complement strand
TCGGCTTCGCGCCATGACAAAGGCATGGTCAGACTACAACGCTGATCAGGGCCAGGGTGAAACGGTCGTGCCGCTCATGGTGCTTCAGGTGCCGAACAACCCTGATCCCAATGAGATTGGGCGCTGGCTTGATACGGTCTTCGACACATGGCCGGAATTGTCGCCCGATTGCGTCGCTAACGTGCTGGGCGAGCACCGCACTGAGCAATTCGGGAGCTATTCGGTTCCCTATGTCGAGCCGGAGCGGGTGCAGGAACGCGATGACATTCGCATCCTGATTGCCAAGGATGCGATCAGCACCGGGTGGGATTGCCCGCGCGCCGAAGTGATGGTGTCTTTCAGGGCAGCGAGCGATCGCACGCATATCACGCAGCTTTTGGGCCGAATGGTGCGCTCACCCTTAGCGCGGCGCATCCCCGGCAATGATCAGCTTAACGCGGTCGATTGTCTTTTGCCCAAGTTCGACAAAGAGGCGGTCGAAGCTGTTGCCACGGCGATCATGACGGGCGGCGACACTGAAGGCGATACGCCGCTGAAGCGCGTGCTGATCCAGCCGGTCGAGCTGTTCCCCAACCCGGCGATGCCTGAAGCATTATGGGACAAGTTCGTTTCCCTGCCTTCCCAATCCCTGCCCAAGAAGACTGCGCGTCCGGTGAAGCGACTTACCGCTTTGGCGCACGAGCTGGCGCAGGATGGGCTTTTGCCTAACGCGGGCAAAAAGGCTCACGCAGCGATGCACAAGGTGCTGAACGGGATACGCGCCGATCTGGCGGGAGAAATTGCCAAAGCGCGGGCGGACGTGCTCACGGTCGAAGGGCAAACTCTGGTCGCTGACATTGCGACTGGCGGCACGAGCTTCGATGCGTTTGTGGAAGCGGCTGACTATGCCGTGATCGAAGATGCCTATCGGCGGGCGGGACGGATTATCAGCCCCGATCTGGCCACGAGCTACGCCGACTATCTGGCGGCGCAGAATGAGGATGCCGAAGACTTCGAGGAAGCGCTGATCGATGCCCACACTGACATTGCCGCATTGGGGCTGATCGATGCGGTCAAAGTGCGGCTGGAGAAAGCGGCGGAAGCCTTGGCCAATGAATGGCTGACCGAATACCAGACGGCAATTGCTCTGCTCACCGATAAGCGCCGCGATGGCTATCGGGAGATCAGCGAGCTTAGCGCAACACCCTTTGACGTGCGGCTGGCGAAGCCGAGTTCACGGCTCCAGCCGACCAAGGCGCTTGAAGGGGGCAAGGAAACGGTCTTGCCGCGCTACCCTGATCATCTGCTTTGCGATTCCGAAGGTATGTGCCCGGATGAATTGAATGGGCTTGAAGTCAAGGTGCAGGCTGTCGAGATGCAGCGGGATGGTCGCATTGGCTGGTATCGCAACCCATCGCGCACGAGTCAGGATTCGCTTGGCATTTCCTATGACTATGCCGGGGACACCCTGATCCTGCGACCGGACTTCCTGTTTTTCAGCGTGGATGCCAGCGGTGCAGTTGTTGCCGACATTGTCGATCCGCACGGGGACTTCCTTGCCGATGGAGCTTCGAAGCTGCGCGGGCTTGCTGACTATGCCGAAAAGCACGGGATAAACTTTGGACGAATCGAAGCCGTGGCCGACGTGGACGGCAGCGTGCTCGCGCTTGATCTGAAGGCGCAAGCCGTGCGGGACATGGTACGAAGCGTGGCCACTTCGAGAGAGGCCTATCGCAGCCAATTGAGCACGCCTTACGGTTGATCCTCACACCACGTTTTTCATGTTTTTTTCATGGAAATCGGCACCATCTCTTCTAAGTCGTTGAAAAGATGGTGGGCGCGGCAGGGATTGAACCTGCGACCCCACCCGTGTGAAGGGTGTGCTCTACCACTGAGCTACGCGCCCGTCGGGGCGGACTTTCAAGGTCTGCCGGACAGGGGCGGGCCATTACGACGGCGGGGCTTGATTGACAAGTGGGGCAATCAAGATATTTGCGGCTGCCATGACTGATGAAACGCTCCAGCCCGAAACCGCTCCTGATAGCGCAGCGCCCGTAACCTCTGGCGTCGATGTGCCGCCGGACCGGCTTGCGATAAACCCGCGCAGCCCGCATTTCGATGAAGAGAAACTGCGGCGCGGGATTGGCATCCGCTTCAAGGATGTGGTCCGCACCAATGTTGAGGAATATTGCATTTCCGAAGGTTGGGTGCGCGTGCAGGCTGGAAAGGCCATGGACCGCAAGGGCAATCCTTTGACGATCAAGCTGAATGGCGCGGTCGAGGCATGGTTTGAAGATCTGGGCGAAGGCGCGCCTGTCGCAAAGCTCTGATCGCGATTGGCGGGCGGTCTACCTCGGCAGAAGCCGCCCGCGCTCACGCGATATAAGCGCCGTCAGCCAGTCCTTGAATGCGCGGACCCGCGTCAGGTTGTGCGTGTCCTTGTGCGTTACCAGCCAGAATGAACGCGTGATGCGGCGCTCTGGCAGGACAGGAACCAGCCATTTGTCGGCGTCACCGATGAAGCACGGCAGCACGCCTATGCCTGCGCCCGCCGCGATCATGCGGTGCTGTGCGTTGATGGATGATGAGCGGACAGTTGCGGCAAGGTCCGCCTCGATTTCAGCCAGATAGCGCAGTTCCGGCGCATAGAGCAGGTCGGGGATATAGCCGACGAGGCGGTGGCCTTGCGCCAATTGATCGGGGCGTTCAGGCAGGCCGTGCTGCGACAGATATCCGCGCGTGGCATAAAGCCTGAGCGTGTAATCAGACAACTTTCCCGCGATCACCGGCCCCGCGCGCGGACGCGACAGCGTAACGGCAAGGTCTGCCTCGCGCTTTGACGGGCTGAGAAAGCCCGATGAGGCCACCAGATCAACCACCAGCCGTGGGTTAGCCTCGATAAAGCCGCGCAGGGCAGGGGCAACGATCCAGCTGGCCAACCCTTCTGACAGACTGGCGCGCAACAGGCCTGCTGCGCCTGTGCCATCGGCAGCGTTTTCGGCGATCCGGTTGGCGGCTTGCTCCATCGCCTCGACTTGCGCCAGCATGGCCTCGCCAGCCTCGGTCAGCACTTGTCCCTCACGCGTTTGTTCAAACAGCGTTACGCCGGTGCGCGTTTCCAGACGGCGCAGGCGGCGACCGATTGTGGTGGCATCAACGCCCATAGCGGCCGCTGCGCGCGCCAATTGGCCTGCGCGCGCCACGGCGAGGAAGGCCTGAAAATCGTTCCAGTCGTTTGCTTGCATCGCGTCACCTGCATATTTGCAGGTCTATGTCGCATATTCACTTGTTGCCTGCAATCATGAGTAAGCGCAGAACGCGTCCAAGCTTGGATCAGAAGAGGAAGTCTTATGCGTCTTATTGACCATTTCATCGTTGGCGGCTCTGGCGGGGCTCCTGCCCGCAAGGGTGACATCTTCGATCCCAACAACGGTGGCGTGCAGGCACAAGTGGCGCTGGGGACGGCCGAAACGCTTGAACGTGCCGTACAGGCGGCGTTGAAGGCACAGCCGGCATGGGCCGCCACCAATCCGCAGCGCCGCGCCCGCGTTATGTTCCGTTTCAAGGAACTGGTCGAGGCGAACATGGATGCGCTTGCGCACATGCTCTCGTCCGAACACGGCAAGGTTATCGCCGATTCAAAGGGTGACATCCAGCGCGGGTTGGAAGTGGTCGAATTTGCCTGCGGTCTGCCGCATGTGATGAAGGGCGAATATACCCACGGCGCAGGCCCCGGCATTGATGTATATTCTACCCGTCAGCCAATCGGCATTGGCGCCGGGATCACCCCGTTCAACTTCCCCGGCATGATCCCCTTGTGGATGAGCGCGATTGCGATTGCCACGGGCAATGCCTTCATCATCAAGCCGTCCGAGCGTGATCCATCGGTGCCGGTGCGTCTGGCAGAACTGTTCATCGAAGCAGGCCTGCCCGAAGGCATCTGCCAGGTCGTCCACGGCGACAAGGAAATGGTCGACGCAATCCTCGATCACCCGGCCATCGGCGCGATCAGCTTTGTCGGGTCATCCGACATTGCGCATTATGTTTACAATCGCGGCGTTGCAGCAGGCAAGCGCGTGCAGGCGATGGGCGGGGCCAAGAACCACGGCATCGTCATGCCTGATGCCGATCTTGACCAGGTGGTGAACGATCTGTGCGGCGCAGCCTTTGGTTCGGCTGGCGAACGCTGCATGGCCT
>JADYXV010000010.1 GCA_020853995.1 Novosphingobium sp. | reverse complement strand
TTTTCGACGCAGGATCATGCCGCTGCCGCGATTGCCGCTGCAGGTATTCCGGTGTTTGCGATCAAGGGCGAAAGCCTTGCCGAATATTGGGACTACGTCGGATCGATCTTCGATTGGGGTGACGATATCACTACCAACCTGATCCTTGACGACGGCGGCGACGCCACGATGTTTGCACTGTGGGGCGCGCGCGTTGAAGCGGGCGAAACGCTGTTTGAACCTTCGAATGCCGAAGAAATCGAATTCGTTCGCGCGCTGAACGCATTTCTGAAGCGCAAGCCGGGTTACCTGACCGCGTCGGTCAAGGCGATCAAGGGCGTTTCGGAAGAAACCACCACGGGCGTCCATCGCCTTTACCAGATCGCCAAGGACGGCAAGCTGCCGTTCCCTGCGATCAACGTGAACGATTCGGTCACCAAGTCGAAGTTCGACAACTTGTACGGCTGCAAGGAATCGCTGGTTGACGCAATCCGTCGCGCGACCGACGTGATGCTGGCCGGCAAGGTAGCTTGCGTTGCCGGGTTCGGCGATGTTGGCAAGGGCTCTGCCGCTTCACTGCGCCAGGGCGGCGCGCGCGTGATGGTGACCGAAGTCGATCCGATCTGCGCGCTTCAGGCTGCGATGGAAGGCTATGAAGTTGTCACCATGGAAGAAGCGGTAACCCGCTGCGACATCTTCGTAACCGCAACTGGTAACGAAGATGTGATCACCGCCGAACACATGAGGGCGATGAAGCCGATGAGCATCGTGTGCAACATTGGGCATTTCGACAGCGAAATCCAGATTTCGGCGCTCGATAACTACAAGTGGACCGAAGTGAAGCCCGGCACCGATCTGGTGGAATTCCCGGATGGCAAGCAGATCATTGTTCTGGCCAAGGGCCGCCTGGTTAATCTTGGTTGCGCCACAGGCCACCCGAGCTTTGTGATGTCATCAAGCTTCACCAACCAGGTGCTGGCGCAGATCGAACTGTTCACCAAGAACGAAAACTACAAGAACGACGTTTATGTGCTGCCCAAGCATCTCGATGAAAAGGTTGCTGCGCTGCACCTTGAAAAGCTGGGCGTGAAGCTGACCACACTTTCCAAGAAGCAGGCCGATTACATCGGCGTTTCCGCGCAAGGCCCGTTCAAGCCGGATCACTACCGCTACTAAGGCCAGGGCTCAACTATATTTGGAAAGGGGCGGTGAAGCATGGGCTTCGCCGCCCCTTTTTCGTGGGGGTCATGGAAAGTATCAGCGCAACAGATCAGTCATTGTATTAAAGGTCTTCTGCGCATAGCGAGAGGGTGATGCCGCTGCTGAACCAGACTGTTTTGGTGTTGATAGGATTGCTGCTTGCCGCATGGACGGTGGGGGCATGCTGGTTTGTGCTCGATGCGCGTGGACGTGCGCGCCGTGGTGAAGCGGTACAACGTCAAGCGCGTCGTCTGGCGCGGATGATCGACGAATCGCCGGCACTTCCCCTTCTGGTACGCGCAGACGGGCGGATCGAAGGTCCGTCCCGTCTGGCTGGATGGCTCGGATTTGAGGCCATGCCGGAGTATCTTTCGGAGCTCGATGCTGGTGATCGCGGGCTTGATACGGCCGACTTGTCGACGCTGGGTGAAGCGGTACGCCGTGCGCAAAAGACCGGCGCTCCGTTCAGGTTGGCGCTTACCCCGCGCGGCGGGGCACGCAGTCTTGCTGCGCACGGACATCTGGCCGATCCGCAAGTGTCTCCCGGTGGAGCGGCGCTGGTCTGGTTTTTCGACTTTTCGGAAAGCGAAGCCGAATTACTGCAACTTCGGGCTGAAACCAGTAGCGCCAAAGCCGATTTTGCGGGTCTTTCAGGGTTGATCGAGGCTGCGCCGCTGCCCATGTGGTTCCGTGGCCCCGACTTCCGTCTGCGGTTGGTAAATAGCGCTTACGTCAAAGCAGTGGGCGCTGTCAGTGCCGATGCCGTGATTGCCCAGGGCACGGAATTGATCGAGCCGATTGACGGGCTTTCTGCCGGGCAAGTGGCGCGTCAGGCTCATGGGCGCAAGGTCCCGATTGAACGATCGGTGCTTGCCACAATCAATGGGCAACGCCGCGCGTTGCGGGTAACAGATTTGCCGCTGGGCGATGAGGGCGTCGCCGGATACGCCGTCGATATTGAGGAAATGGAAGAGATTACGCGTCAGTTCCGCCGGTTCCGCGAGGCGCAGCGCGAAATGCTGGACACGTTGTCTGCCGGGATTGCGCAGTTTGATAGCAAGCGCAATCTGGTATTTGCCAATCAGCCTTTCCTGCGCATTTTTGCGATGCCGCAGGCTTGGGTGACAGACACTCCGCCATTTGACCGCGTGATTGACCGGATGCGAGATGGTGGCCGCCTGCCTGAAGTGCGCGACTTTCCGGAATGGCGGCGGGAACGGCAAGGCTGGTTCCTGTCACGCGAGCCTGTCGAGGAATCCTGGCACCTGTCAGATGGCACGCATTTGCGCGTTATTGCCCAGCCGATGCCTGATGGCGGCATGCTGATGATCTTCGAAGATCGGACAGAGCAACTGCAACTTTCTGCGACACGCGATACCCTGTTGCGTACCAGAACTGCGACGTTCGATAACTTGTTTGAATCGCTGGCGGTATTCGCACCAGATGCCAAATTGCAGTTGTGGAACCGGCGATTTGCGGCCGATTGGGGATTGGATGAAGCGTTTTTGGCAACGCATCCGCGCGCCGATGTGCTGCTGAACCAGATTGCCTCGCAATTGAAACGGCCCGCGCAAATTGGCACGATTGCACAAGTCATTCAGGGCGCAACGCTTGAGCGCAAGCAGCGCAGTGGACGTCTGACGCTGGCCGACGGGCGGCATCTGGCCATTGCGGGCGTTCCGCTGCCTGACGGCAACGGTATGCTGACCGTGCTGGACATAACCGATAGCCAGAAGGCCGAAGCCGCGTTGCGCGAACGCAATGCTGCGCTGGTTGAAGCAGATGCTGTGAAAACGCGGTTCATTGCCAATATGAGCTATGAATTCCGCACACCACTGACATCCATCGGTGGATTTGCCGAATTGCTGCAAAGCGGTTTGGCTGGACAATTGACTGAGCAGCAAAACGAGTATGTCAGCGCGATCCTGTCTTCGGTGGAAAGACTTGGCGAGCAGATCGAGAACGTGCTGGACCTGTCGCAAAGCGAGGCCGGGACGTTGCCACTGGCGCAAGACCGCGTTGAAATGTTCCCGCTGCTTACTGAAGTGGTGCAGGAACGTGCAGAACGGTTGAGCGCTGCGAAACTTACGCTTGATCTGCGTGGCGATAAGTCGGCGGGCGTGGTTACGGGTGATGCACGGCGTTTGCGGCGGGCGTTCGGGCAATTGATCGACAATGCCATCGCGGCAACACCCGAAGGCGGCCGCATTCTTGTGGAGGCATCGCGCAAGCCGGGTGCGAAGCTGCAGGTTGTGGTGTCTGACAATGGGCGCGGAATGGAGCCGGACGTGCTGGCGCGCGCGCTTGATGGTCTGAAAGTCGGTGCCGATGGACGCGCGGTCGAGCGTCGTCAGGGGCTGGGGTTGCCGTTGGTGCGGCAATTGGTCGAGGCGCATGGCGGGACATTGGAACTGATGTCCGAACCCGGCCTTGGCACTGCAGCAATTGTCAGATTGCCGTGATTATTGAACTGCCCGATCTTGCCGCATCACAATTGCTGGCACAGCAGATTGCCGCTGAATTGCGGGCAGGTGATGTGGTGGCTTTGACGGGCGGACTGGGTGCTGGAAAGACCACGCTGGCGCGCGCGATAATTGCGGCGCTCGGGCATAAAGGCGAAGTGCCAAGCCCGAGTTTTGCGATTATCGAAGCCTATGATCCGCCTGCCGTGCGGTTGCCTTTGGTCCATGCCGACTTCTACCGCTTGGAACATCCGTCAGAAGCAGAGGAAATCGGCCTTGATGATTACCGTCATGG
>JADYXV010000009.1 GCA_020853995.1 Novosphingobium sp. | reverse complement strand
TCCAGCTGTATTTCGTCGAGGAACTGAACCTTGCCGAAATCGCCGAAGTCCTGACCGTCAGCATCCCGCGCGTGCACCAGTTAAAGGCGCAGGCACTGGACAAGCTGAAAGAGGCGTTGGGCGACGGGTACGAGGTGTTATGACGCGTGTTCACCGGCGAGGATCGGATCACCGACCGACATCTTCTTGCCATCGGTGATGATCACTTTGTCGCCCAGATTGGCGACCTTGAACAGTTTGGCGGCGAAATCATCGGGCACGCCGACGCAGCCGTTGGTGGCATAGCCCAGTTGCACTTTGCTGCCGTGAATCGCCACACCATCGTTGGTCAGGCGCATCATAGATGTTCGAGATGTGATCGGCGTCTTTTTCCGTAATCGGGAAAATCCCGGTAGGCGTCGGCTTGTCGCCATAGCCTTTGAGGATGGCCGCCGCGCCGATTTCGTGGCCATCGCGGAACACGCTGATGACGCGGGCGGTAAGATCGACCGTCACCACCAGCGGGCCGGTGGCCGGCGCGCGGGTTTCATCCCAATAGAACTTGCCGAACTTGATGGGTTCGTTGATCGGCAGGATGGATTTGACGACGAAGGGGCTGTCAGCAGGCGGAGCAACCACTGCGGCTGCAGGCTTTGCAGCCATAGCCGGATTGGCCGGATTTAGCGCAGCCACGATTTCGAAGGGCGCATCAGCAGTAACCGCCGATGCTTCTGCGGTGCTTTTGCCAAACGCCATTTCCGCAATATCGTGGCCTGCATAAAATGCGAGCAGCGACGCAAGAGACGTTGCGGCAAAACCCAGCGGCAGGCGTACCCAGCGGTTGCTCCACAGGCTTGGTTGCGTCGTCATCTTGGCATCACTCCTTTCGCTGTATCCAGATAGGCGCTCGTCCCCGGCCTTGCGAGTCTGCAAAAAGCGCCGTCCCGCGCCGGGACGCGGGCGCGGGCATCCGTTTCAAAACGTGGTTTATATCCATTAACCATGACGGTCAGCCCCGCGTTGGCAAAGCCAGCTTGCGCCAGAAACCTTCCATCGGACCCTGGGCAAAGCGCGCCAGCCACCACTGCGGCCATGCCAGCATCGCCGCCCAGCCGAGCAGGACAAAACCGGGCAACCACGCGCGCGGCACTTCCGGCCCTAGGCCCAATCCCCACCCGCAAAATATCGCACACATCAGCATACTGGTGCCAAGATAATTGGTGAAGGCACAACGCCCTGCCGCCGCCAGCGCGCGGCCAAGCCCGCTATCCTTGGCCCACGGAAATACAAGCACCAGCGCGGCTGCATAACCTGCTGCCATCAGCAAATGCGGCACGGCCATGCCATGTTCGATCGCGGCAAACATCGCGCGCGGTGGCCAGTCATGTGCCGCCAGCCATTGCAACGCCAGTATTGTCGGAAGCGCGCCCGAAGCAATCCCGCCGACTGCCAACCACGCCAGACTGCGCCGTGACCAGTTGGAGAAAAAGCCGCTGCGCAGAGCTGCCATCCCGATCAGCATCAGCGGGACGGTTTCGGTAAACGTCGAAAGGACCACGTTCAGCGGGTGCAGCGCAGATTGCGTCAGTTTCAGCCTTATGGCTTCGAAAAAGCCTGCTTGCAGAATGGCGATGTCATCGCTGACGGACTGGCCGATACGAACCATCATTCCGGCCTGTTCGGCAATATCGGTGGATGCAGCGTTCCCTGCCAGCACGGCCTGTTCGGCAAAAATCCCCGGTAAGGCGACGAATGCCGACATGGTTTGCGCAAGAACATAAAAGGGCAGCGCAATTGCCATGAGCTGGAACGGAGCCAGCTGCCGCAGCGCAAGGGCGGCCATTCCGCAAAGGGCATATGTGAACAGGATATCGCCCCACCACAGCAGCGCAAAATGCAGATAGCCAAATAGCGCGAGCCACATCAGACGGCGCAATTGCGCAGCATCGGGATTGGCGCCGGAACGTTCGGCTGCTTCGGCAAACAGCACCATGCTGGCCCCGAACAGCAGGCTGAACAGGGCGCGCATCTTGCCTTCGAACAGGACGAAGGCCACACCGAACCATGCCTCGCCGCCCGGTTCCCAGCGCGGGATCGTTGGCGAAAAAGTGGCGAGAGACGGCCCCCAGAAGCCCGTTATGTTGATCGCAAGGATGCCCAGCACGGCAAAGCCGCGCAGGAAATCAATCGCTTCTACGCGGAAATGGGAAGTCTGTGTTGCCAAGCCGTCAGGGTTGTACCGGCAAACACGAGAACCCGCCAGACTTGAGCGCGGCACAAGCCTTGTTGGCATCGGCTTGTGATGCATAACCGCCAGCCAGAAGCCTTGTTACGCTGCCTGTTGGCAGATCGATTCTGGTGTGACCTGCAATTTCGGGGCGATTGCGCACTTTGGCCCAAAGGCCGTCGGCGTTGCTCTTTACGCCAAACGCGCCAAGCTGCACGCGCCAGTTGCCTTTGGCCGCAGATGCCGGAGCGGCGGGTTTCGGCGCTGGCTTGGCAATCGCAACTGCAACGGGCTTTGGCGGTACCGGTGTCGGCACTGCAACCCGCTTTGGCGGCGTCATGACCACCGGATTGGCAAAATCGGCACCGGCAGTCACCGGGCCTGATGCGCCGCCTGATCCGGGGACAGTTGAGGGCGGCAGTTCTGCACTTTCGATGGCGGCAGTGGCTGATGCGGTACGCATCGGCGCGGTTGGCGATGCTTTTACGCCCAGATCGACGGCGGCGAATTGCTGTGCCTGTGCAGCTTTTGCACGTTGCTCAAGTTCGCCCGCAAGCGAAATGCCAAGCTGGCGCTGTTCAAGCGGGATTGTGCCATCCATCGTGGCAAGGCCGCGCGTTGCCTGTTCCAGCCCTGCGGCAGAGGCACGGCTCATCAAGGCGTAAGCCCGTATCCAGTCCTTGCCAACAATATCGCCGTTAAAGTGTGCAATGCCCATGATGTATTGCGCGCGCGGATCACCGCGTTCCGCCGATGCCTGAAGGAATGGCACGGCATCTGTTTTGCGGCCATCCTGAAACAGCAACAGCCCCAGCGTATCAGCGGCTTTGATGTGGCCGTTTGACGCAGCTTTGCGATACCAGGCTTCGGCGCGTTTGATATCTTGCGGCACGCCCCGGCCCAGCTTGTGCGCCTGGCCCAGGTTGAATTGCGCATCGGGATCACCGCTGGCGGCAGGGCCCATCCATTCTTTCACGGCCAGCGCATGGTCCCCGCGCGACCAGGCATCGACGCCCGTCTTCACATCGGCCAGCGCAGGTGTGGCGGCAAGCAACAGGCCCGATGCCATCAGCGCCACCTTCAAACCTGCTGCGAATGTCGTGCGTGCCATGATCTGAAAGTCCGTCCCTGATTGCATGCGCTGATCGTATGCCCCGATAGCGTGTATCGAATGCGGTCGATTACCAGTTCTTACAAGCCCGGTTTATAGTCAACGAGGCGTTAGCAAAGTATTAGCGCCAAAACCTTAACCTTCAAGATAGCGCGCAAGTACAAAGGGCATGGCGCAATAGGGCGGCGATTGAACACGCAGGCACCGCGTTGCGATTGTCGTAACATCTTAACTAAAATTTTAGGTCGATCTGCGAATCCTTGCGCACGAATTTGCGATTTGAGCAGGGGTTTAGGTTTTGCGGGTACTAGCATTGGCATCGCAAAAGGGTGGATCGGGCAAGACGACCTTGTCCGGGCATCTCGCTGTCCAGGCCCAACGGGCGGGCGCAGGGCCCGGGGTTCTGATCGATATCGATCCGCAGGGGTCGCTGTCCGATTGGTGGAACGAACGCGAAGCCGAATTTCCCGCCTTTGCCCAAACCACTGTTGCAAGACTTGCCAGTGATCTTGCTATCTTGCGCCAACAGGGTTTCAAACTTGCAGTCATTGATACGCCGCCTGCAATTACCATGGCCATTCAATCGGTAATTGCGGTTGCGGAATTGATTGTCGTGCCAACCCGGCCCAGCCCGCACGATTTGCGCGCGGTGGGGGCCACAGTCGATCTGTGCGATCGCGCAGGCAAGCCACTGATTTTCGTGGTCAACGCAGCAACTCCAAAGGCGCGTATCACGTCGGAAGCCGCAGTCGCTCTATCACAGCATGGCACGGTTGCGCCGGTCACCTTGCACCAGCGCACCGATTTTGCCGCTTCGATGATTGACGGGCGCACGGTCATGGAATGCGATCCGGGCAGCAAATCGGCAGCCGAAGTTGCCGCGTTGTGGACGTACGTGTCCGAGCGTCTGGAAAAGAACTTCCGCCGTACGGTATTTGCCGTGCCGCATCAGGCCAGCTCGATGCCTATGGCAGGCGGCGGGCAGCGGCCAGCCGGGGGCTTTGGCCGCCGGATCGCCGGTTCTTGAAGGGAGGCGATTGGATGAGCGCGGTCAAGCCTCTTGCATCGTTGTCTTCCGGGCTGCTGGCCCGCAAAGGCGCAGCGCGACCCGCCATGCGCCCGCAATTGTCGCTGAGCGCGGATGAACAGCGCCGCGTTCTGATCAGCATGGGCGCTGATCTGCCCGCAGTTGAACCTGATGATCTGGGCTGGAATGATATGGGCGAGGACGCGCCGGTCATTGCAGAGACCCAGCCATTGTCCGTTCAACCAAAGGCTGCGCCGGTGATCGTGCAGCAGCTTGAAGCGCTGGCATCGGCCGTTACGGAAATGGCGCCGGTTCTTCAGCCACGCCGTACCAAAGCCGGCAAGGAAGTGCGCTCGGCGCTGGCTGAAGGGCGCAAGGCAGCGTTTACCCTGCGGCTCGACCAGCATCGCCATTTGCGCCTCCGTCTGGCCTGCACGCTGCAATCGCGCAGTGCGCAATCGCTTCTGACCGAAGCGCTAGACCGATTTCTCGCAGATCAACCCGGGATAGATGACATCGCCCGGCGCGCTACGCGCAACTGATTGCCTGAAGGAAACCCGAAAATGAGCAACCGTTTCGCCACTTTCGCTCCTAGCCGCCACGTGCGGTTGATCCTGACCACAGTCCTTGCCGCTGGAGTGCTGACAGGTTGCGCCACCGGCGCGATCAAGCCGGGCAAGTTCGTGGCATCTGCCGAAGGCGCGATGGCCAAGGGCAACACCAAGTTGGCAATCGAGAATGCCGAAAAGGCCGTTCTTGCCGATCCACGGAACGCTTCATACCGCGTGCTTCTGGGCAATGCCTATCTGAAGGCGGGCCGTTTTGAATCGGCGCGTCAGGCCTATGACGAGGCGATGGAACTGGGCGAGGACAGCAGCCGCACCGCGCTCAGCCTTGCGCTGTCCGATGTGGCTCTGGGGCGCTATCCTGAAGCCATCGATACGCTCAACTCTTACCGCGATAGTCTGGCTCCTGCCGATTATGGCCTAGCCGTGGCGCTGGCCGGCCAGCCACAGCAGGGCGTCGCTGTGCTGTCCGATGCAATTCGTGGCGGTGAAAACACCGTGAAAATCCGCCAGAATCTGGCTTTGGCCTATGCGCTCTCAGGCCAGTGGCGTGAAGCGCGGGCAATGGTTTCACAAGATTTGCCTGCATCCGAAGTGGGTGCCCGCCTTGAAACATGGGCGATGATGGGGCAGCGCGAACTGACACGCGAACGCGTGGCAGAATTGCTGTCTGTGCCATTGCGCGGCGACAGCGGCCAGCCGACCGCACTGGCACTGGCGAATTTCCCGTCAACGATGCAACTTTCCGCTGAAGCTGCAACCCGCGCCGAACGTTTGGCGCAAGCAGTGGTGGAAGAACTCGCTCCGCTGGAAGAGCCACGCGGCGCTGAACCATCATTGGCAGACGCTTCATCGCAGCCCGTGAAGGGGCAGTTGGCGATGATTGATCTGCCTCCGTCTGCACCACCGGCCGCACCGGTCTATGTAGCCCCTGCCCATAAAGCAGCAGCGCCTGCATACCCCGCCAAAATCACGCTTCCGCCGGCAAGGCCGACAGCGCACGTTCAAAAGACAGTTGTTGCACCTTCGGTCGGCAAAAGCCTGCATGGCATTCAACTTGGCGCGTTTTCCAGCGCCGAGGGCGCACGCCGCGCCTGGCGCCATTTCGCAGCGCGCAATCCGGCACTGGCCAGCTATCGCAATGTCACCACCAAAGTGACCGTTAACGGCAAGACGCTGTGGCGCGTAAGGGCTGCAGGTTTTTCGGGCCTTGCCGCCGCCACATCACTGTGCGGATCGGTCAAAGCGCGCGGCGGACCCTGCATGGTATTGCGCGATGTCGGGAGCACCAACCAGCCCGGCCAGCCTGCGGTAAACACGCGCATGGCCAAACGCTGATCAGTATATCTTTAGTTTGAGAGGGAAAGGGCGCGGGCTTCGAAAAGGAGCCTGCGCCCGATCTGTTTCAGTCGACTTGCGCGCCGCCTTTGAACAGGGCGGTGACACGGCCCTCCACCGGGCGGCGATCAAACGGGGTGTTGCCCGCAGCCGCCGCCATCTTGTCGGAACTGACCACCCACGGGCGCACCGGATCGACGATCGCGAAATCTGCTTCTGCGCCCGCCTCCAGCTTGCCTGCCGCCACGCCCAGCAGCTTTGCCGGATTGGTGCTGAGCAATTCAAACGCCCGCGCCATCGTGATCTCGCCATCGCGCACCAATGTGAGCGTCAAGGGCAGCAGCGTTTCGGCACCTGCCATGCCGGGTTCTGCATCGGCAAAGGGCAGGCGCTTGTCTTCCGGCCCGCGCGGATCATGCCCCGATGCAATCACATCAATCGTGCCATCGGCAATCGCCGCGATCACGGCCTTCCGATCGGAATCGCGGCGCAGCGGCGGTGAAAGTCGGCAGAACGTGCGGAAGCCCACCAGTTCAAGGTCCGACAGGATGAAGTGCGCAGGCGTAACCCCTGCCGTAATGCGCACCCCGCGCGCTTTGGCGGCGCGCACCAGATCCAGCGCGCGCGCAGTTGTCACTTGGCGGAAGTGGACATGCGCGCCCGACAATTCGGCAAGTGCAATGTCGCGCGATACGGCCAGTGATTCAGCCTCGGCAGGGGCAGAAGGCAGGCCCAGCCGCGTGGCAACTTCGCCAGCGGTGGCCACGGCCTTGCCGGTAATCGCAGCGTCCTCGGCGTGGGTGACGACCACCAGCCCCAGCATCGCACAATAGCGCAGCAGGCGGAGCATAACGCCCGAATCGGCAATCCACGCGCGGCCTGTCGCAACCGCCTTTGCGCCTGCATCGCGCATCAGCGCCAGTTCAGCCAGTTCATTGCCTTCCAGCCCGCGTGTAGCGGCGGCCAGCGGGTGAACCCACAAGTCCGGCTTGCCCGATTGCGCGGCAAACCGCACGCGGGCAGGGTGGTCCAGCGGCGGGCCAACGTCTGGCATTAATGCTGCGCGGGTGATCCCGCCAAAGTGGAACGCGGGCTTGTCAATCGCGAATACGCCCAGATCGACAAGGCCGGGCGCAACCAGCGCACCCTTGGCATCGAACACGGTGTCACCGTCTTGCGGCGCAACATCGCCTAGCGCCACGATCCGGCCGTTTTCACAGCGGATTGCGCCCGGCTTTGGCTCACCTGTGGGAAGGACCAGCTTGCCGCCGGTGATGGTGAGGGGCTGTGCGATCATGCTGCTGCTCCCACAGCGTCCCAGCCGGGCACTTGCCGCGTCCGGCGCGTCAGCACCTCAAGGCACGCCATGCGGATCGCGACGCCCATTTCCACCTGATTGGTGATCAGGCTGCGGGTAGGGTGATCGGCGACGGTGGAATCAATCTCGATCCCCCTGTTCATCGGGCCGGGGTGCATGATGAAGGCATCGGGTTCTGCCTTGGCCAGCCGTTCGGGCGTCAGGCCATACAAATGCCGGTATTCGCGGGGCGAGGGGATGAATTGTCCGCTCATCCTCTCCTGCTGCAAGCGCAGCATCATCACCACGTTTGCGCCTTTAAGGGCGGCATCAAAATCATGAAACGGCGTTACGCCCATCACGTCCACTTCATCAGGCATCAGCGCGGGCGGGGCGCAAACGCGCACATCAGCGCCCAGCGCGGTCAGGCTGAGGATGTTGGACCGCGCGACGCGGCTGTGCAGAATATCCCCGCAGATCGTGACTTTCAGGCCATTGAGATCACTGCCAATCGGCAGCTTCAGCGCATGGCGCATGGTCAGCGCGTCCAGCAGGGCCTGCGTCGGGTGTTCATGCTGGCCATCGCCTGCGTTCAATACCGGACAATCGACCTTTTCGGCGATCAACCGCACCGCGCCCGAACTTGCGTGGCGGATGACGATGGCATCGGCGCGCATGGCGTTCAGCGTCATCGCCGTATCGATCAGCGTTTCGCCCTTTTTGACGCTGCTGGTGGCGGCATGCATGTTCACCACATCAGCGCCCAGCCGCTTTCCAGCGATTTCGAACGAAAGCAGCGTTCGCGTGGAGTTTTCAAAGAAGGCGTTGATGATGGTCAACCCGCGCAGAAGATCGGTTTTCTTCTTGCTCTGCCGGTTCAGATCAACCCATTGTTCTGCTTCATCAAGCAGATAGAGGATCTCATGCCGGGCAAGCTGGCCGATGCCGGTCAGATCGCGGTGCGGAAAGGCAAGACCGCCCGCTGGGTAGCGGCCTGCCTGCAAGGGATTGGGGCTTTGCATCAAGCCAAGTTCCCTAGAGTGCAGGGGATGCATGCTCAAGCGGTTTCCCGCTGGCATTGTGCACTCGTCCACAATAGAGTTGCGCTCATGAGCTTTGCCCGTTCGGTCTGGAAGATCCTCGTCGCCATCAAAGATGGCCTGGTCCTGTTGTTTCTGCTGCTGTTCTTTGCAGCGGTTTACGCAGCGCTATCATCACGCCCAAGTCCCGGCAAAGTCCGCGAAGGGGCGCTGTATCTGGCGCTGGATGGCGCAATCGTTGAAGAAGCCACGCAGCTTTCACCCACATCGCTGTTGCTATCGGGGGATGCGCCCGCGCCCGAATATGTGGAGCGCGATCTCGTGCGCGCCATTGAAACGGCGGCTGCGGACAAACGCATCAAAGCCGTGGTGCTTGATCTGGAACAGTTTTCTGGCGGATCGGCGGTGCAAATCGCCAATGTCGGTGCCGCGCTGGATAAAGTGCGCGCTGCCAAAAAGCCGGTTTTGGTCCGCTCGCTGATTTATACCGACGATGCGATCCAACTGGCCGCGCATTCTACTGAAGCGTGGATTGATCCACTGGGCGGCGTGGCGATCAGCGGCCCCGGCGGCACGATGCTGTTTTACAAGGGCCTGCTTGATAAGCTGAAGGTCAAGGCCAACGTCTTCAAGGTCGGCACCTATAAAAGCGCGGTTGAACCCTTCATCCGCAGCGATTCCTCGCCCGAATCGCGCGATGCGTTGAACGCGGTGCTGCAAGCGGTCTGGCAGAACTGGCAGGACGATGTAAAGCGCGCGCGGCCCAAGGCGAATTATACGCTGGCCATTACCGATCCTGCCAAATGGGTGGCCGATGCCGGTGGCGATGCCGCACAAGCCGCGCTGAAATCCGGCATGGTTGACCGCGTTGGGGATCGTATCGCCTTTGGCCAGCGCGTGGCCGAACTCGTCGGCGCGGATGAAGATGGCACGTTGGGCGCGTTCAAAGCAACCGAACTTGGCGTCTATCTGGCCGATAAGCCTGCGCCCAAAGCGGGCAAGGCTGTGGCCGTCGTCACCGTTGCGGGGGAAATCGTCGATGGCGATGCAGGCCCCGGCACCGCAGGCGGAGACCGGATTGCCGACCTGATCGATGGCGTTACAAAAAGCGATGATTACGCAGCGTTGGTGCTGCGGGTTGATTCGCCCGGCGGTTCGGTGCTGGCATCCGAACGCATTCGCGCGGCGGTGGAGCGGGTCAAAGCCAAAGGCCTGCCGATTGCTGTATCGATGGGCAGCACGGCGGCCAGCGGCGGGTATTGGGTATCAACGCCTGCACAGCGCATCTTTGCCGAACCCTCCACGATCACCGGCTCCATCGGCGTGTTCGCGGTGTTCCCTAGCTTTGAGGAAACCCTGCCCGAATACGGCGTGACCACCGAACATGTGGCCACCACCCCGCTATCGGGCCAGCCGGATTTGCTGGGCGGCATAACGCCGCAAGTGGCCGCCGTCATGCAAAGCCAGGTTGAACAGACTTATGCCCGCTTCCTCGGCTTTGTCGCCAAATCGCGCGGCAAGACGACGGCGGATATCGACAAGGTGGGGCAGGGCCGCATCTGGGACGGCGGTACCGCGCGGCAACTGGGCCTTGTCGATGAATTCGGCGGTGTGGACGATGCCGTGGTATGGGCCGCCAAAAAGGCCGGCGCAAAGGAATGGCATGCGGCCTATATCCAAAGCGATGCCAGCCCGTTTGCGCAATTCCTGCAACAGATGGAAACCGGCGAAGCGCGTCACACCGGCGCGCAAGACCTTGCCGGAGTGCTGGCCGCGCGCCAACACGGCCTGATCGCGCGGATCGAGGCAGACGTCACCCGCCTGATCAGCGGCGGCGGAATGCGCGCCTATTGCCTTGAATGCATGAGCGATGATCGCACTGCTGCGCCAAGCGGGGCGCGCGAGAAACTTGGGCTGATGCAGATGCTGGCGCGGTGGCTGGCGTAGGCAGGTTTTGCTAGGTTGTGGCTAAAACCTGCCTGTCAGGAAACGACGCCATTGCGGACATTGCCAATAACAGGAACTCAACAACTTCGTCGCCCCGTGCTTGACACGGGGCTTGGCTACCTTTCGACGTCGCCTTCCGGCGCTTCCACTGCTGGATACCACTGGTCCCAAAGGTCCAACCAATCAGGGTTATCCGCCTCGATCAGCGCGAATTTCCATTCCCTGCGCCATTTTTTGACGAGTTTCTCACGTGCGATGGCGGGTTCGATTTCCACGTGCCGTTCTGCATAGACCAACCTGGTCTTGCCAAACTCTTTCACGTGGATCGAGCCATCGCCCTCACGATGCTGCCACACGCGCCGGATCAGATCAGCGGTGACGCCAATATACATCCCGCCACGATAGCGGTTTGCCATAATGTAGACCCAGCCACCCTTCTCCATCGGGCCGTCATGCCAAACATATGGCCGCAAGGAAAGCCAAGCCCCGTGTCAAGCACGGGGCGACGGGTAGTTTGTTTGGTGAGTTGTCAGCTTCTCACCCACTTCCAGTCATAGATATGGCAACGCGAACTCGCCAAAAGCTGTCAACCGTTCATATCCACTAACAATTGCGGCCTGCTTATTCGCATTACTTCGCCGCAATCATCCCGTCCCACTCACTCCAAGCAATCGTACGGCCCGGATAGGCCACTTTTGCAAACGGCCAGTCTGTTTTCAGCCAGTTGGTCGCCCATGCGTAGAGCTCCGCGTCAAAGCCTGCGTCGTGTTCGGCCTTAGTCACCCAGATGCGGACCATGGCGTCGTAGCCTTTGACGGGGCTGGGATAGACGTAGATGCAGCCGCGTTCACGGCTGCCATCGGGCGTAAGGACCGCATAAGCAAAGGATTCGCGTTTGTTGAAGCGGGCCTGTTCGGTTTCCATATCGCGCATGGCATCGGCATCAGTGATGCCTGCATGTGGCCAATCGGTGCTGCGGGTGAATGTCTTTTGCAAGTGTTCGATGGACGACATGTAAGCATCAAAATCCACCTTCACCAATGCGGGGCCGAGGGGGACGACCTTGAAGCCTGGCGTCTTGACCAGCACTGGCACCTGGAAATCGGCGGCGATCCACGGGTACGGTGCTGCCGCTTTGGCGGGCTGGGCCAGTGCCGGTGTGCCGCAAGCCAGCATCGCAAGCGCCAGACTTGCGGCAATGGTCTTCAAAGTCATGAAGGTGCTCCTTTTGCCGGAGCGTACCGCCCATCCGTTTGCCCGCCAAAACCTTTAATGCGGCGTCGTAATTATGGGCAAAGCATAGGCCTCGGCGCAGCGGCGCGTCAGTACGGCCAGTTCTGCGAACAGGTCCGGCTCGGCTTTTTTGAAGTTGAAGCAGCTTTTGCCCTGCATGCGTTTCAGCAGCGCAGGCGATGCTTCAACCAGCAGGGCAGGCAGGCAATAGAGCGGCATCAGATGGCACGAAACATAGGCCTTTTTGATCTGCACCACGCCGAACCATGCAGGTTCTCTTTTGCCCGGCTCATTCCACGGAGTTTTCAGAACGAGATGGCCGTAGCTGTCGTGCGTCGCAATCATGCCAGGTGCGGCGGCAAGCATCATGGAGTGCAAGGCGGCAAAGACAGGTTCGAAAGCATCGGGCACGGCAACCTCCCAAAACGACACTCCCGCTTTTATGCCACGGAAAAGCCCCGAATCAATCGGGCGCTGTCGGCACGATCTCTGGCGGGCTTCCCGGCTCAACCCAATCCGGCTCAATCGCTGGCGTCTCGTCCGGCTGAATTACGGGTGGCACTTCATCGGGTTGAATAACGGGAGGTGATTCTTCCGGCGATTGCGGATCGATTCGGTCTGGCTGGGGGATTTCGGGGTTCGTGGCCATGTCGTGGATCCTCAAATCGGGTGAATTCCTGTCTAAACGCCTGCATAGAGCACGCGGTTCCACAAGGAAAATCCAAGGCGCTTGCCCTTTGTGAAAGGCTAGGATAGGGGCCTCGCTCTCTATTTGCCGGATGCGGGCGTGGCGGAATTGGTAGACGCAGCAGGTTTAGGTCCTGCCATCGCAAGATGTGGGGGTTCGAGTCCCTTCGCCCGCACCAGACCGCGCGCCAGAGTCTGAAACGGAATTTGCTGCGCCTTGGGGCGCGCGTGATATTGATGAAAGTTGGATCAGGATGCAGATCGTCGAAACAACCAACGAAGGCCTGAAGCGCGCCTACACCGTCACCATCCCTGCGGGCGATATCGCCGCGCGGGTTGAAGGTGAGGTCAAGAAGATCGCGCCTCAGATCAAGATGCCCGGCTTCCGCCCCGGCAAGGTTCCAGCAAACCTCGTGCGCAAGATGCACGGCGCGCAGCTTCATTCAGAAGCGCTGCAGACCTCCATTCGCGATGCGATGGACAAGCTGGTAGCCGATCACAAGCTGCGCCCTGCGATGCAGCCTGCCGTTGCGCTGGCCGAAGGCTATGACGTGGGCAAGGACGCCGAACTGACGGTGGAGCTTGAAGTTCTGCCCGTGGTCGAAACGCCTTCGCTTGATGGCCTGAAGCTGGAAAAGCTGACCGTTCCGGTAACCGACGAACAGGTTGACGAAGCAATCGGCCGCATCGCGCAGGGCCAGAAGTCGTTCACCGACGCTGAAGAAGGCGCTGTCGCCAAGGATGGTGACCAGATCATCATCGATTTCCTCGGCAAGGTCGATGGCGTAGCCTTTGAAGGCGGCGCTGCCGAAGATACCCCGCTGGAACTGGGCGCTGGCCGCTTCATCCCCGGCTTTGAAGAACAGCTCGTGGGCGTAAAGGTTGGCGATGAAAAGATCATCACCGTAACCTTCCCCGAAGAATATCCGGCTGAAAACCTCAAGGGCAAGGAAGCCACTTTCGACATCACCGTGAAAGCGGTGAAGGTTGCAGGCGAGTTTGAAGCGAATGATGAATTCGCCAAGATGCTCGGCCTTGAAAGCATCGAACAGCTGCGCGGCCTGCTGCGCGGCCAGCTTGAGCAGGAAACGGCTGGCCTGACCCGCACGCAGATGAAGCGCGCTTTGCTTGACCAGCTTGCCGCAGGGCACGATTTCGCCGTGCCACCTTCGATGGTCGAGGCTGAATTCGAACAGATCTGGCAGCAGCTTCAGCAAGAAGCACAGGGCGAAGAAAACCCTGAAGATGCGCTGAAGGAAATCGAAGCCGAGAAGGACGATTACCGCAAGATCGCCGAACGCCGCGTGCGTCTGGGCCTGCTCCTGTCGGAAATCGGCCAGGCCAATGGCGTGCAGGTTTCTGCGCAGGAAATGGAAATGCTGATCCGTCAGGCGCAGCAGCAGTACCGTGAAGAAGATCGCCAGCGCTTTGCCGAATACGTGCGTTCGGAACCGTTGGTTGCAGCCCAGCTGCGCGCACCGCTGTACGAAGACAAGGTCGTCGACTTCCTGTTCGACAAGGCCGAAGTCACGGAACGCGAAGTGACCAAGGAAGAGCTTCAGGCCGCCATCGAAGCGGAAGACGGCGCAGCGCCTGCTGCTGCCAAGCCAGCCAAGAAGGCCGCTCCCAAGAAGAAGGCCGCCAAGGAAGAAGCACCTGCTGAAGACGCTCCTGCTGCTGAAGCCGAAGCTGTAGCCGAGGAAAAGCCCAAGAAGGCCGCTCCCAAGAAAAAGGCCGCAGCAGAAGACGCGCCTGTAGCTGACGAAGCCGCTGAAGAAGCGCCTGCTCCAAAGAAGAAGGCCGCGCCTAAAAAGAAGGCTGAAGGCTGATCCATTTCGGATTGATCCTGCCTGACGGGGCGGGATATCGGACGGCCCGGTGTGCTTCGGCATACCGGGCCGTTGCCGTTTTGGTGCCAAAACTACGCAAACATGCGCCGTATGAATCCGTAACTTGTTGGACAATTCATCGCTTCGTCCAAACCCGAACAGGTTGCTGATTCGCGCAAGGTCGACCTTGTGAGAGAATCCAACGGCAAGAGCCCCTCTTTACAGGGAATTGCCATGCCCACGGTCCGCAATCGCGTTGCTTCCAAACCGCGCACAAAGAGCAAAACGCCAGCACGTGCGTCTCGTAAAAAAGAGCAACCCGCGTTCATGTTGAACGCAGGCAATCCGCCGGCATTTCCGACAGGATTGATCATCCCGCCCCCGCGCGGTGCCATGATTACCGCAGTGCCCTGGCCTGAAGCAGCAGTGCCTAAGCCGCGCAAGGGGGCCAAAGCGGCGGTTCGCCGCAAAGCTGCAGCAGCGAAGCCGGGGGCGCCCAAGACTGCTGCGCCGCGCAAGCCGCGCGTCTCGCCCAAATCACGATCCCCCAAAGCACCGGCTATTGCCGCGCAAGTTCTCACAAAGGATGCACCCGCCCCGATGATGACCGAAGACTTGCTCGACCGTGCGCTTGCCATGCGCCCACAGCCTGCCGACACGGCCGTGGCGGAAGTCCGTGCCAGCCCGCAGCAAGTCAGCACGCCCGCTGAGCCAGACCGCCCTATCCCGCGTTCGCAAGCGCTGGCAATCACGCGCGGGCACGGCCTGTTCGACATCATCGGCCATTGGCTGCGCGATGCCGGAAGCTGGCTGGACCGCTTGACCAAGGGCAGACGCAAAGCCGAGCACCGCACGCGAGCAGCCCGTGCAAATGCGCGCCAACGTGCCCTGCAATCACAGTTTGATGCGCTGGAAGCCCTGCGCGAAGTGGCAAAAGCCGATTAGTACAAGAGCTGCCTATTCACCCCAGCGTTTCAGGCCCGCTGCGGGGATCGCTGTCGTCCGCGCCCGTTCGTAAGCGGCACCTGCGGCCAGAACCGCTGCATCCTTCCATTTAGGCCCCATGAATGAAAGCCCGATCGGCAAGCCTTCGACCGCGCCCATCGGCACTGTAAGGTGCGGGTAACCGGCGATGGCGGCAAGGTTTCCTGCGCCCACCCCAACAAAGTGATCGCCCAGAACCAGATTAATCGGCCATGCCGGACCTTCGGTGGGAGCGACAAGGAAAGCGACGCGATTTTCCTGGAGCAACCGGTCAATGCCTTCTGGCCCCGCCAAGCGCAGCGAATTGGCGCGCGCCTTTTCATAAGCGGCTTTGTCTGTCGCAGTTTCGGCCTGTTCAAAAATGTCCTGCCCGAACCACCGCAATTCCGCAGGCGTCGCTTTGTTAAAAGCAATCAGATCACCCAGCGACCTGGGCAGGCCCGGTCCCGGAAGTGACCGCAAATAAGCGCCCATGTCCTCGCGCAGTTCATAAAGCAGCACGGTGAATTCATCGCGGCCTATTTCGGGCGGGGCGGTGAAATCGATCTCGACCAGTTCGGCGCCTGCCGCTTTCAAATCCAGCAAAGCCTTGTCAAACAGCGCAAGCAAAGCCGGGTGCGAACCTGCCGCCTTGCGCATCACGCCAATGCGGACACCATTAAGGCTCGCCGTGGCCAATCCGGCGGTGAAGTCAGTCTTGTACTTGTATGCCTCTGCCGTTGCCGCGTCGGCCGCGTCACCCCCTGCCAGTGCGTTCATCAACAAGGCGGCATCGGCAACGCTGCGCGTCATCGGTCCTGCGGTGTCCTGACTGTGGCTGATCGGCACAACATGGGTGCGGCTGACCATGCCTACAGTTGGCTTGAACCCGACGATGCCGTTGACCGATGCAGGACAAGTGATGGAACCGTCGGTTTCCGTGCCGATGGCAGCCCACGCCAGACCTGCAGCAATCGCCGAACCGCTGCCCGATGATGATCCACACGGTGTGCGGTCAATCGCATGGGGGTTCCTGGTCTGCCCGCCCACCGCGCTCCAGCCGCTGGATGACGTTGATGAACGGATGTTTGCCCATTCGGACAAGTTGGTCTTGCCCAGAATGACCACGCCTGCCTTGCGCAGACGCGTCACCAGCGGCGCATCGCGGCCGGTCACATTGTCTTTCAGCGCAAGGCTTCCGGCAGTGGTGGCCAGCGGCCCTGCCATTTCAATGTTATCTTTGATCAGCACCGGTTTGCCCGCCAGGGGGCCTGAAATCTTGCGCGCGGCTGCTTCTTCTTTTGCCGCATCAGGATTAATTGCCAAAACCGCGTTGAGCATCGGCCCTGAATCGTCCACGGCTGCAATCCGCGCCAGATAGTCAGAAACCGTCTGGCTTTTTGCCGGGAAAGCCGTCAACACTGCCGCCACGCCTGCGGTAACCCTCAGAACTGATGCAGAAATCTTCATATCCACCCCCTTGATGCCGAACCGTGCAATGGTGCGCCGCTGTGGTGGGGAGTGCAAGCCGAGGTGGCGTGCGACAACACCTTTGTGCAGGAACAAAATTCATCCATCCACGGGTTTGCGCGGATTTGCCGTTAATGCACTTGAACATCGTGCCGTGGCACGCGACATAGCAGTTCTAACCAAATGAGGATTCCCATGCTCGACTTGTTCGGCGCTTCGAGCGCCAATGTTTACGGCGGCCAGGGCAAGTTCACCCAAGATCCCGTCACCGGCGCCCTGATTCCCGTCGTGGTCGAACAATCGAGCCGTGGCGAACGCAGCTTCGATATCTACTCGCGCCTCCTGCGCGAAC
>JADYXV010000008.1 GCA_020853995.1 Novosphingobium sp. | reverse complement strand
CTGCTGAATGAAAAAGTGACGGCCAAACTGGGCAAAGGCGTGGCCGAAGATGGCAAGCTTTCGGGCAAGGCCATGACCAATGTTCTGGCGGCACTGGCGCGGTACAAGGCGATCATTGATCTGGCAGGCGTCGGCTCGGTCGATGTTGTGGCCACTGCTGCGGTGCGCGATGCCACAAACGGCGCCAAGTTCCTTGATCGCGTAACTGCGCTGGGCTTTGCGCCCCGCCTGCTTTCAGGCGTCGAGGAAGCTGAAACCAGCGCGACCGGGGTGATCGGGGCTTTTCCTGATGCGCGCGGGATCGTGGGCGATCTGGGTGGCGGCAGTCTGGAACTGGTGGATGTGGCCGATGGCGGCACCAGCCACGGCGTCAGCATGCCCTTGGGATCGCTTCGTTTGTCAGGCTTGCGCGTGGGCGGGGACCGGACATTTGCTCGCAAGGTGGGCACGATGCTGGCCAAGGCTGACTGGGCGGCAGAGCCGGGCGTAACGCTTTACCTTGTGGGCGGATCTATGCGCGCTTTTGCCCGTGCGGTGATGGTGCGGATGAATTGGCCGCTTGAGGATACACATGGATTTACGCTTGATGCGGCCAAGGCTGCGGAAATGGCGCGTTTGCTTTCGCGGCGCGGGCAGGCATTGAAGCCGATCGAGGGTGTTTCCACCAGCCGGTTGATCAGTATTCCCGATACGGCGGCCTTGATTGCGGTGTTGTTGCGGCAGTTGGCCCCCGGCCGGATCGTGTTTTCATCATGGGGCCTGCGCGAAGGGTTGCTGTTCGGTGCGCTGTCGCCGGATGACCAGGCGCAAGACCCGCTGGTTGCTGGCGTTACCGATTTCGTGACACAAGTGGGCATCACTGCTGCCGAAGGTGATGCCGCGGTGCGCTGGATGCAAAATGTGGTGCCTATGGCGCACACCCCGTTGGGCAGGGCTGCTGTGCTGTTATGTTTGGCCTCTGGCAGGGTTGAGCCCAATCTGCGCCGGGAAACACCCCGCGCGTGGGGACTGCGCAAGCGCTGGATCGGCGTTGAAACATCGGGTCGGGCAATTCTGGCCGCAGCTTTGCAAAGCTGCGTATCGCGTGGCGGGAGCATCGCGGATCTTGTGCTGCTGGCGCCCGCGACGAACCTGTGCGAAGCCCAATCGCTGGGCCTTGCCGCACGTTTGTGCCGAAGGTTGACGGCAGGATGTGTGCCCTTGATCGAGCGTACCTCGTTGCGCATCGAGGCCGGACGGTTGTCGCTTGAAAGTACTGAACCAACCCTGATTGGTGACAGTGCCCTGCGCGATCTGAGAGAACTTGCTCAGCAAATGGGGCTGGAAGTGGCTTGATCTGATCCGGCGTTACAGCGCCGCTTTGCCAACCGCCGCGTCGGCTACGTTGCCAAGTCTCTGATGGCTCAGGCAATTTCCGGGCCTGCCAATCGCAAAGCGTGCGCAGTTCCAACGATAGCGTGGCTCTACGAACATCGGATCGCGCAGGTAATGGAAATCCATTGTCTGCAATTGTGCCGTCGATGCGGGCAGGGCAGCGGGAATCAGGCGCTGGTCGCTCCATCCCATGACAATGCAGCGCGGGCGTCTACCGCAAGCTTCAGCTGCCAGGGACGGAAAGCGTGACGCATCGGCGTCTTTACCGATACGGACGAAGAAGATGTCTGTTTCCGCGCCCGCCAACCTGGCTTCAAAGCCGGTGTCCGTGCCGCAATTGGTTCCACAATCTGCCGCCATTACAATTGTGGCGTCAGCGGCAGAGGCGCCTGCGTCCGTTTGCAGGGCAAGCAGTTCCTTGTCACCATGCGCAGGTGAAAGAGCAGCCATTTGCAGTACAGGTTCTTCAATCAGCGCTGGCTTTACCGAGAAGGCCCGCGGGGTTCCCCACCAACCGTCCCAGCGGAAAAACAGATGCGTGCCAACAGCGGTGATCTTGTCGAGTGTGTCGCTCCAGTAGGGGACGACCCAATCGGTGTGATAGTGCGTGGCATGCCCGACCGGCCTGTAGACAAAGCCCGACAGGGCGAGCCGAGCCACAGCGCGCGCACGCTCCCATGCGGCTGGTGACGGCCGATAACGTCGCATTGCGCCATCGCAGGTGAAGGTAAACTGGCAACCGGTTTGCCGCTCGGCCCCGTGGAACACAACGCCGCAAACGCTGGGCTGGAATGCCGGATGGCGCACGCGGTTCAGCACGACTTGTGCAACGGCCTGTTGGCCAATCACATCATCGCCAGCCTCGTAAAACACGGCAGCGGCAAGGCAATCGGCGGCGCGATCAAAAGCGATGCCGTCATTCTTCATCCTGAACGGTGCGGCAGGTGGATTGGGTTCAGTTGAAAACGGGACTGCTGCGTTGATAGCGCGCGCATCATCTTGTGGAATCGGTTTCCAGACGAGACTTTCCACTTTCGGAAGCGGAGGGCCAACAATCTTGCCCGATGGCCCGATTTGTGGGTGGCCGGTGGCACCCGTCGCGGTTTTGGGAGTGTAGGCATTGCCGAGGATGAAGACAGCAGCCACGATGATGCCTGCGACAACGGCGATCATGATCGACGCTGCCAGCACCCGCTTGCGCGCTGCGGACTGGTTGAGCGCTGCAATCTGGGGCGTTTGGTCCATTGTGTCGATCATAGGGCGCTTGCCGGGGCGCAGGGGATGTTTCTTTTCGGAACGTTCATTGTTGCAAGAAGGCCTTGCCGACCCAAAGGACACAGAGGGTTAAAACTTATAGCCATCGCCCGGATCACGATGTATGTTTATGGTTAATAAAAAATTGGTGGCAAAAAGCCGCCTGTGAGAGGATCGCCGTGAACAAATTGACCGTTGTGACACCCACAATCATCAACCATTCCGTGACCAGCCTCAAGGTCACGCGAATCAAGGTTTCCGAATCGTCTGCCGCCACGTCCAAATTCAAGCGTGAAGGCAAAGCCGTACTTATGGCAGCGGGCTTGTGTCTGGCAATCTGGATGGTCCTTGCATGGGTCATGATGAACGGGCTGTGAAGCAATCCTTGATCCGGGGCGAAAGATCAGGTTCGTCGGTTTAACTGTTTGTGCGCACGAAGTGTTGTGAAATGGGCAATGCTTCAGGACGATCCACGTGCGAGAAGTACCGCCGGAACGGTCAGAAACAGTATCTTGAAGTAAAGAGCCGGGGTGAGTGATCGCGCGAAGGCAACATCCATTGCCACCCGTCTGCGATAGCTCACATCGTTGCGGCCGCTGATCTGCCAAAGGCCGGTGATGCCCGGCTTTACCTGAAGGTAGGATTCAAAATAGCGGCCATAGCGTCTCCGCTCGGCATCAATGATGGGGCGCGGGCCAACAAGGCTCATGTCTCCCACCAGCACGTTCCAGAACTGCGGCAATTCATCAAGGCTGGTTTTGCGCAGGAACTGGCCGATCGGCGTGATCCGCGGGTCGTTACGCAGTTTCTGATTAAGTTCCCATTCCAGTCGCGCTTCAGGGGATGTTTCCAGCAGGTGGCGCAAGCGTTCGTCGGCGTCTCTGGCCATCGACCGGAACTTGAGGCAGTTATAGTATTTCCCGCCGTAGCCGATCCGGCGATGCGCAAAAAAGATCGGTCCGGGACCGCCGGTCAGCAAAATGGCGACGGCAATAATCAGCATCAGCGGCAGGAAGAACACGAGCGCGGCCAGCGACAAAACAATGTCGCATGGGCGCAGAATGCCGCAATGGGCCACATCTCGCCGGGTTAGGAGTTTACTGGCCATCTGTTAGAATTCTTGCCATTTCCTGTGCATCCTTACCTCAGACCAAAGACGGGTCTTCGCGGACGCGGCACGAGCATGCTGCAATGCATTATCGTCCGAAGGTACGCGTTATCAGCAATCCATTGACGTCATCTGTTAAAAATGCGCCGAAGTGGACTGTTCTGGGCAAGTTGGCGGCCAGAGGCGGCTTTTTACTCCAAATTGAAGTAATAATCGGTCCGCTGTGCCGATTTTGAACGGGAAAACCGGCCTTGGTGACTTGATGAACGGAAATTAACCATATTTGTCAAATTCTTTTTAATCCTGAAGACTGTGTGTCGTTGTTTGGTTTTAGCCTGCCTTCGGAGGCTGGGGTTTGCCGTCAAGGCGGCGATGATTGCTGCATTTGCGAAGATGCAATCCGACATGATGGGCCGCCTCGGGCATCCAGTGCTTATCGTAACAGGCG
>JADYXV010000007.1 GCA_020853995.1 Novosphingobium sp. | reverse complement strand
GGCCCAGCCCGTTGGCCGACAGTTTTCGGAGCCAAACAAGCCAATCTGACATCTCATATTTAGAGAGCCAGCGTCCTTATTGGCCATAAACGCCAGTATGGCACCGGCAATAAGCAGCGGACCCAACAACACGACAAATAACCTTTTGAATCTCGTCCGTGTCATTGCGTAGCTAACCCCTCTAGCCTATCGAATTTAGAATGAGGATGGCATTAGCCTGGGAACGTTGAGAAAATCCAGCGAACGTTGGGTGTGCTACACATCTCTTGTCCATTCTATCGGGACAATCAGTGCCCGGGCAAAATGGCCCACTGCGTCTGCTTTACGTCAAATTTCGGACTGGCAGCGTCGACAGGTTCAAGCCTTGCACGCCCCAGTGCTCGTGCATTGCGGCAGCAATTATGGCTTTGGCTATCCTGCAACGACGGCTCGGCCGCCTTGAGTTTGTGGCGCAACCGACGGAAAAAGTTGGGTTCGCGAAGCGAAACGGTGCTTACTATGTGATTACATTTGGAAGATTGGCCTTCAAAAAATCACCGTTTTTCTACGTTAAATCAGATTGTTATATGCCATTTGCGCCTAAAATCTGGTATTTTCGCTATCGCAAACGCTGAATCCCGTTTTGGCGCAAGATAGAGGCGTTTCGTGCCTTCAAATTAATTCTTCTGTTTTGGTAGAGATTAAATCCGGCTATTCTCTGATCCAACAGGGAAGGGAATCGCGATGGAGTTTTTCGCCGGTATAGATTTTGCCGCGCTGCTGCCGTTCATCGCGGTCGGCTTTGCCGCGCAGATGATCGATGGCGCGCTGGGCATGGCGTTCGGAGTGATTGCCAACACGTTGATGGTCGGCGTGCTGGGCGTGCCACCTGCGCTCGCCTCGCAACGCGTCCACATCGTTGAATGCTTCACCACGGCAACTTCGGGCATCAGCCACCTGCTGCATGGCAACATCGACAAAAAGCTGTTCTTTCGCCTGCTCATCCCCGGCGTGATTGGCGGCGTGCTGGGGGCCTATGCGCTTTCCTCGATTGATGCCACGGTCGTAAAGCCTTGGGTCTTGCTCTATCTGGCAGGGATCGGCGTTTATCTGCTGGTGCGCGGGATTTTGTATCCGCCCAAGATCAAGGACGCAGGTCTGGTGGCCCCGCTTGGGCTGATTGGCGGTTTCATGGATGCTGCGGGCGGTGGCGGCTGGGGGCCAATTGTCACGTCCAATCTGCTGATCCAGGGTGCTGATCCGCGCAAAGTCATCGGCACGGTCAATTCAGTCGAGTTTTTCCTGACGCTGACCGTCTCGGCAACATTCATCTGGCAGCTTGGTTTTGCCGATCTTGCCGGTGCAACGCTGGGCTTTTTGATCGGCGGCATTGCCGCTGCGCCGCTTGGTGCATGGGCGGCAAAGCACATTCCGGCCAAGACCATGCTGATCCTGGTGGGTGTGGTGCTGACGCTGACCAGCCTTTACGGTGCATACAGCGCCTTTGGCTGAAGGTTATTGCAGGCTCTGCGGAGGCGATGGTTACGTGGAATTAACCAAGAGCTGACAAGGTCAAGCCTGTCGCGCGGAGCGTTTCCGCCAGCGACAGGGGGCACAAATATGGCGCGTTACGATGCGAGCGGACTGACCATTGCTGAACTGCGCGAATTTGCCAGCTTTGCGGCTTGCGAACAGCGCTACATCCGGCGCAGTCTCGATATCGCGCTGGACCGTGGCGATGCGGTAAAGCGCTGGGCGCGCGATGAGGATGAGGCGGCATCGATCCGGGCGCAGGTCGTGGCTTATCGCGATCTTGAACAGTTGCGCAAACTGCTGCCGATGGTGGACGGGCTGGATAACCTGCAACCATTCATGGCACGGCTTATGCACCAGACCGCCTTTGATCTTGCCCAAGGCCGCATCGAGGGCTTTTCTGCCTACAGGTTCCTGTACGAACGGCTGTTTGGCGCTGAAGTGCGCCCGTGGCTGCCATCGGCATTCTGCGGAGCGGCTGCTTTGCCGATCATCCGCCCGGACCAGCGTCGCGTCCTGCTGCAATCCATCAGCGAAGCCGCTGCTACGGCGCATGGCTGGTCTACCCGCGCACCATCATTCTATCCCGAATTCGTCGAGGCCGAAGCGGCCTAATTTCTGATTTTTGATCCCGATCAGTTGACGAGGGCGTACTTTTGGCCAATCCGGACCGCATAAAGCGGAGGATTCGAATGCCCGGGAATACGCAGATCGAACATGCGGACGTCATCATTGTAGGTGCAGGCCACGGCGGGGCACAGGCAGCTATTGCCTTGCGCCAGAACGGTTTTGAAGGACGCGTGCTGGTTATCGGGCGCGAGCCTGAGATTCCTTATGAACGCCCGCCGCTGTCGAAGGAATATCTGGCGCGCGAAAAGACGTTTGAACGCATCTGCATCCGCCCCGAACAATTCTGGGCGGATAAGGCCATTGAAATGCGGCTTTCATCGGAAGTCGTCAGCATCGATCCGGCAGCGCATACGGTCAAACTGGGTGACGGCACGCAAGTCCAATACGGCAAGCTGATCTGGGCCACCGGCGGCGATCCGCGCCGGCTGTCATGCATGGGGGCCGACCTTGCCGGCGTTCACGCCGTGCGCACCAAGGAAGACGCTGATCGCCTGATGCGCGAACTTGATGCCGGAGCAAAGCGCGCCGTGGTCATCGGTGGCGGCTATATCGGGCTGGAAGCGGCCGCAGTGCTGACCAAGTTTGATGTGCATGTGACGCTGCTCGAAGCGCTGCCGCGCGTGCTGGCGCGCGTTGCCGGTGAATCACTATCCGAATTCTATCAGGCCGAACATCGCGCCCACGGGGTTGATCTGCGCACCGGTGCAGCGATGGATTGCATCGAAGGCGATGGCGTTAAAGTGACCGGTGTCCGCATGGCGGATGGCAGCTTGCTCGCTGCCGATATCGTGATCGTGGGCATCGGCATCATCCCCTGCATCGGCCCCTTGATCATCGCGGGCGCAGCAGGCGGCAACGGGGTGGACGTGGACGAGTTTTGCCGTACATCCTTGCCGGATGTCTATGCGATTGGCGATTGCGCGGCCCATGCCAACGACTTTGCCGACGGCGCGGTAATCCGTCTGGAATCCGTCCAGAACGCAAATGATATGGCAACCACGGCTGCCAAGGATATCTGCGGTGTGCCCGTGCCTTACAAGGCGACGCCGTGGTTCTGGTCCAACCAGTATGACTTGCGCTTGCAAACCGTCGGTCTTTCCACTGGCCATGACAATGCCGTGCTGCGCGGCGATCCGGCCACGCGTTCGTTCTCGGTCGTGTACCTCAAAGGCGGCAAGGTCATCGCGCTTGATTGCGTGAACATGGTCAAGGACTATGTGCAGGGCAAAAAGCTGGTCGAAGCCCGCGCGCAGATCGCGCCTGAACTGCTGGCCGATGCCAGCGTGCCGTTAAAGGAAATGCTGGCTTAAGCGGCAACCACCGCCCCCAGCCTTTCCAAAGCCCAAGCCGCAGCATCGGCCACCGCCGGATCAGCATCACCGGTCAAAGCCTCTACTTGCGGCAGCAAGCTTGCATCGCTGCTGTTGCCCGCGGCATAAAGGCAATTGCGCACCATCCGGTCACGCCCGATCCGCTTGATCGGCGATCCTGAAAACACTTTGCGGAATGCCGCATCATCCAGCGCCAGCAGATCGGACAGCCGTGGCGCGCTTAATTCTGCACGAGGCAGAAAAGCGCGATTGGCCTGCGCGCTGGCGGCAAAGCTGTTCCACGGACAGGCGGCAAGGCAATCATCGCAGCCGTAAATGCGGTTGCCCATCGCAGCACGGAATTCCTCCGGTACCGGCCCTTTGTGCTCGATCGTCAGGTATGAAATGCAACGCCGCGCATCCAGCCGGTAAGGTGCGGGGAATGCATCGGTCGGGCAAGCCGTCTGGCAGGCGGTGCAGGAACCGCAGCGGTCTGAGTGGGGGGTGTCGGGGGCGAAGTCTATGGTGGTGTATATCGCGCCGAGAAACAGCCAGGAACCATGTGTGCGGCTGACAAGATTGGTGTGCTTGCCCTGCCAGCCGATGCCCGCCAATTGGCCCAGCGGCTTTTCCATCACCGGGGCCGTGTCGACGAAAACCTTGACCTCCTCGCCGGGGGCTTCTGTTACCAGCCAGCGCGCCAGCGCCTTGAGATTGCGCTTCACCACATCGTGATAATCGCCGCCTTGCGCATAGACCGAAATGCGCCCGTGATCGCCATGGGCGGCCAGATCGCGCGGGTCTTGCGCCGGGGCATAGCTCATGCCCAGCGCGATCACGCTTTGCGCCTGTGGCCACAGCGATTGCGGGCCGCGCCGGTGGTGCAGGCGCGCCTCCATCCATTCCATAGTGCCGTGGTGGCCATCGCCCAGCCACTGTTCCAGCCGTTCGCCCAGTTGCGGATCATCGGCGGCAGGCGCAATACCGCAGGCCGCAAAGCCAAGCCGCGCGGCCTCGGCTTTCAGGCGTTCCTGCAAAAGTCCTGACGCGTCGTTAACCAAACTTGCTGTCCTGCCCGTTCACTGCTTATCGTTACGCCTATGAACCATGAAAATAGAGCTAGGGGAATGGCCTGTGTCCGGCAACGGGGCTGAGGCCGCCAATGTGGAACTCGCCATCGAGGCGCGCGGGCTGGTCAAACGCTTCGATGGTTTCACCGCGGTCGATGGCGTCGATATCGCGGTGCCCAAGGGGGCGATTTACGGCATTCTGGGGCCGAACGGCGCGGGCAAGACCACGACGTTGCGCATGTTGCTGGGCATCATTGATCCGGACGCCGGTTACCGCCGCGTGCTGGGCTGTGAACGCCCGACAGAAGTAGCGCGGCGTATCGGTTATCTGCCCGAAGAGCGCGGGCTCTACCCCGCGATGAAGGCTTATGAGGCCATCGCCTTTCTGGCCGCGCTGCGCGGGGTGCCGCTGAAGGAAGGCCGCCGTCTGGGCCGTGAAATGCTGGAAGAGCATGGCCTTGGCTATGCCGCTGACCGGCAGATCCGGCAGATGTCCAAAGGGATGGCGCAACAGGTGCAATTGCTCGGTACGCTGGTTCACCAGCCTGATCTTGTGGTGTTTGACGAGCCGTTCTCGGGCCTCGACGCGCTCAATCAGGGCAAGCTTGAACGGATGATCCGGGCCTTGGCAGCGCGCGGCACGACCGTGATTTTCTCAACCCATGTCATCGCCCATGCCGAACGGCTGTGTGATCAGGTGGCGATCATCGCGGGCGGCAAAGTACCGTTTGCCGGGCCGGTCGATGTGGCACGGGACCGCTTGCGCCCGCAAGTGCGGCTGGAAACGCGCGTGACCGACGGGCCGTGGCGCGCGGCTTTGCCCGCCGATGCGCGGCACGAAGGGGCGTTCTGGTACTTTACGCTGCCCGAAACGGGCATCGAACCGCTGCTCCGCGCGCTGATTGAAGGCAATGCGGGCATCCTCAGCCTGTCGATCGAGCGGGCTGGGCTGCACGATGCTTTCGTGGCGATTGCCGGTGAGGCAGCGGCCAAGGCGCTGGAAGAAGGCCCACTTGGTGAAAATGGGGGCGACACGCCATGACCAACTGGTCTGAAAAACTACGCGCGGCGCTGGTCATCGCGCGGCGCGATTTTGTGGCGGTGATCTGGTCCAAGACCTTCATCTTCTTCCTGATCGGGCCGTTGTTCCCCGTTCTGGTCGGCGGCATGGCCGGAAACATCGGCGATAAAGTGCAGCAGAGCGCGGATCGCCCCAGCATCGGCCTTGCGATGGGCAGTGACGAGGTGGACCGTCTGCTTCGGGCGCGTGATGATCTGGACGGGCGGCTGGCTGGCCCCATTCCCGCCATTGCGGTGCTCAAGCGTCTGGAAGCAGGTGAGGCGTTTAACGCCCGCGCCGCTTTGGCCAGCAGTGAGCAGCAGGTTACAGCGGTTTTGAGCGGAACGCTGGATGCGCCGGTCCTGTCCGGCCCGCCAGAGCGGTTGCGCCAGTGGAGCGGGCTGGTGTCGAATCTGGCCGCCACCGCGCGGTCTGGCAAGGCTTTAGCCTATCCCGAAATAACGATGGACGAAGTAGCAGGCACGGTGGCCAAGGTACGCTCCGGCCAAGCCGCAACCGCGCAAGGCGGGCAAGTGATCCTGTTCCTGCTGACGATGCTTCTGGCGGGCATGGTCCTGTCCAATCTGGTCGAGGAAAAGGGCAACAAGATCATCGAGGTGCTGGCCGCTGCCATCCCGATGGACGCAATGTTCATGGGCAAGCTGTTTGCCATGCTGGGCGTCAGCCTTGTCGGCATTGCGGTGTGGGGGGCGGCCGGGGCCGCGCTTGTCATGCTGGGCGGGCAGGGCATGCCTGCGCTGGCGACACCGGCGGTGGGCTGGCCGCTGTTCCTGATGCTTGGCTTCCTCTATTTCGCAATGGCCTATCTGTTGCTGGGATCGCTGTTCCTGACGGTCGGCGGCATGGCCAGCACCGTGCGTGAAGTGCAGACGCTGTCGATGCCGGTGTCGATGTTCCAGTTGATGGTGTTCTTCTTCTCCAGCTATGCGCTGACAGCGGCGGGCACGTGGGTGGAATGGGTTTCGTGGATCTTCCCGGTCAGTTCGCCCTACGCCATGCTGGCCCGCGCGGCGCAATATCCCGAACTCTGGCCGCATGTCCTGGCGCTGGCGTGGCAAGTCCTTTGGGTGGTCCTGATCGTGCGGGCGGGGGCGCAATTGTTCCGGCGCAGTGTGATGAAATCCGGGCCTTCACAGGGAAAAGGTGTGTTTGCGCGGTGCCTGCGCCGAGGTGTGGCAAAGCCTAATTGACATTGATGTAGGTTGTGTCAGGCTAACCAGAGATGGCGGACTGTGTGCCAAAACGCAGCCGCCCCGGAAGGATAGCCATGGCCACATCACCCGCCCCTGAAGTGCCTGCATTCACGTATCGCACGTCTCCCACCGCGACCGAAGCGTTTGACGCGTGGTTGAAAGATAATCCGCAAGCCATTCCAACCGGCGGGCATCCGTGGGATGTCAGCCGGTCGGACATCTATGTCGAGGATCGCTGGCAGCCTGTTTTTGCGCAAATGCGCGCGAACGCACCGGTCAACCGCGTGCCCGAATCCGCCTATGGGGCTTATTGGAACGTGGTCAGCCACAAGGCGATCACTCACGTTGAATCCTTGCCTGAACTGTTCTCATCATCATGGCAATATGGCGGCATCACGATTGGCGATCCGCCGACGGATGTTGATCCCGCCGTCATGGCCGAGCGGCAGTTGCCGATGTTCATTGCGATGGACCGTCCCGAACACACCGGACAGCGCCGCACCGTCGCGCCTGCCTTCACGCCTGCGCGGATGGTTGCGATGGATGCCGAAATCCGCCGCCGCACCGCCAGCGTGCTTGATGCGTTGCCCTGGGGCGAGACGTTTGACTGGGTGGACAAAGTCTCGATCGAATTGACTACCGGCATGCTGGCAATCCTGTTCGGTTTCCCGTGGGAAGACCGGCGGCTGCTGACGTTCTGGTCCGATTGGGCAGGTGATGTTGAACTGACGCTGGCAAAGGAACTGGCCGATACCCGCTTTGGCCTGCTGGGTGAAATGGCGCATTATTTCCAGCGCTTGTGGGTGGAGCGTTCACAAGCCGCGCCAGCCGATGATCTCATCTCGATGATGATCCATTCCGAAGCGATGAATCACATGAGCCCGCAGGAGTTCATGGGCAATCTGATGCTGCTGATTGTTGGCGGCAATGACACGACGCGCAATACCATGTCGGGCATCGTCCATGCGCTTGACCAATTCCCCGATCAGCGCGCGCTGCTGGAAAGCGATCAGGGATTGATCCCCAATACAGTGCAGGAATGCCTGCGCTTCGTCACCCCACTTGCCCATATGCGCCGCACCGCCAGCGCCGATACAGACCTGTTCGGGCAAAACATCAAAGCGGGCGACAAAGTGGTGCTGTGGTATCTTTCGGCCAACCGCGATGAAAGCGTGTTCGAAAACCCCGACAAGCTGATGGTTGAACGGCCCAATGCGCGGCGGCACTTGTCCTTTGGCCACGGTATCCACCGCTGCGTGGGCGCGCGACTGGCCGAGATGCAATTGCGCATCCTGCTGGAAGAAATGCATGAACGCCACATGCGTGTGCGCGTGACCGGCGCGGTGCAGCGCGTGCGGGCAAATTTCGTGCACGGCTTCCGCAAGCTCGAAGTGGCGCTTGAAAAACGCTAAAGTATTCTCACTTATGACATCAATCACGATGGCTTCGGCAGGGTGTGGCTAGATCTGCCCACGTCCTGCCGGTGGGCTTCAGCCCTTGGGCCCTCTCACCCTTCCAGCCTGCCGGCAGGACACCAAGGTTACCGCCATTATGCGCACTGTGATACCGAATGATCTGCCCCGCCGCCGGTTCCTCGCGCTTCTGGGCGCAAGCGCAGCAATGCCATTGGCAAGTGCATGCAGCGCAAAACCTGTCGCCAAGGGCAAGTTCCCGATCCAGAAAACCGAAGCAGAATGGCGACGGCTGCTGACGCCCGCCCAGTTTTATATCCTGCGCGAGGAAGGCACCGAACGCCCCGGCACGTCGGCGCTGAACAAGGAAAAGCGCAAGGGCACCTTTGTTTGCGCCGCCGATGGCAGCGCGCTGTTTGCATCATCGACCAAGTTTGACAGCGGCACCGGCTGGCCCAGTTTCTGGAAGCCGCTGCCGCGCGCTGTCGGCACCAGCACGGATCGTTCGCTGGGCATGGCCCGCACCGAAGTGCATTGCGCGCAATGCGGCGGGCACCTTGGCCATGTGTTCAACGATGGTCCGATGCCCACCGGCTTGCGTTATTGCATCAATGGCGATGCGCTGAAATTCAAGCCCGCCTGAGTTTTCGCAAGTACCGGTTTTCTGGTCGCAAAGCCATTGACGCATTTGCCTGATCTGCCATCGGCGTGCCGTGCGCCGATTTACCCTTATGATGTCGTTGTTTGTCCCGCTTTTGTGGGTGACTTTGGGCTGGTATAGGCTTCCGGCTGAAGACGGCCGCGTTCGCATCACGTCTTTGACGGCAACGGTGCCTTTGGCAGACCGGACCGCGCTTGGCCCGTTTGTGTTGGAGCAATTGTGGCGGCTATCGTCGGGCAACAAGCGCTTCGGCGGCTATTCTGCGCTTGTCCCCCTGCCATCCGGGCAACTGCTGGCGGTAAGCGATCGCAATGGTTCGCTTCGTTTTGCGCCCCCTGTTGCCCAATCGGCAGAAAAGTGGCCGATGGAGCAAATGCTGGTGCATCGCCCGCAAAAGGACGAGCGCGAATATTTCGACACCGAAGCTGCGGTGCGCGATCCGGCGGATGGTTCGCTGTGGATCGGGCTGGAGCATGACTGGCACGTGGCGCGCATCGGCCGCAAAGGTGGCCCGGCGCAGCTTTACTCCATCCCTGCCTTGCGTGACTGGCCCGAAAACGGCGGCGCAGAGGCTATGGCGCGGCTGAATGACGGGCGCTGGATCATGCTGTGCGAAACATGTGGCAGCGGGCGTGGCGGTCTGCACCTTGGCTTGCTGTTTGCAGGTCGTCCGGGCATTTCGGCGGTGCAGAAGTTCGGCATCGTTTTGCCTGCGGGCTTTGATCCGGTTGATGCGGTGGCGCTGGCCGACGGGCGGTTGCTGATCCTGACGCGCAGTTTCGGCCTGTTCCCGCCGCACTTTTCCAACCGCATCGTGCTTGCCGATCTGGCGCGACTGGACGTAAAGCGCCCGCTGGCAACGCAGGAACTGGCCCGGATCGAAGGCAGCGCGGTCCGTGAGAATTACGAAGGTATGGCCGTTCGTCCAACAGCAGACGGGCAATTGGCGGTCTGGCTGATTTCGGACGCCAATGATTCGGCGTTTCAGGAAACCCGGCTGATGCAGTTGCGGCTCGATCCGGCGAAATTGCCCGCTGAAAAATAGGCGTCTACCCCTATTTCGTCACATTGAACTTGTTTCAGGGTCCATCCATCCAGTCAAACCGACGGTGCGTGTTCAGAAACGGACCCCGGATCAAGTCCGGGGCGACGAGTTAAGGGTTCATGTTGCCGAAGGGGATAAGCGCCACAGACCAAAAGCCCCCTTTCCGCGATGGGAAAGAGGGCTTTTGAAATCCGGATCCCTTGCGGGAGGAGGTCTTAGGCGGCGGAAGCCTTGACCAGATCGCGCTTCACCTTGAGGGCGCGCGAACTGAGCTTCACGTCCGACTGCTTCAACAGCCAGTTATCAAGACCGCCGTTATGCTCGACCGAGCGCAGGCCGTGCGTCGATACGCGGAACTTGAAGCTGCGTTCCAGCTTCTCGCTCATCAGCGTGACGTTCTGCAGGTTGGGCAGGAACAGACGCTTGGTCTTGTTATTGGCGTGGCTTACGTTGTGACCGACTTGGCGGCCCTTACCGGTCAGTTCGCAGATACGCGACATGGCTAAAACTCACTTGTCTGGTCGATAACACTTATCGGGAAGGCGCGGCTCTTATCGATCCAACAGGCAAAGTCAAGGATTCGCACGTTGCGAAATGCCGATTGGGCGATTAGCCCCAAGCGCATGACCCGCTGGCCCTTGCCCGATCCGATGCGCGCCGCGCTGGCACAAGCCGCACTTGCACGCGATGCGGGCGAAGTGCCGATTGGTGCAGTGGTTGTCCGCCACGGCCAGATCATCGCCGCTGCGCATAACCAGCCGCGCAGCTTGTGCGATCCCACCGCCCATGCCGAAGTGCTGGTGATTCGCGCTGCGGCCCATGCTTTGGGACAGGAACGGCTGGATGATTGCGATTTGTGGGTCAGCCTTGAACCTTGCGCGATGTGTGCAGGCGCCATCGTCCACGCCCGGATCGCGCGGGTCTATTACGCCGCGCCCGATGCCAAAGGCGGTGCGGTGGAACATGGCAGCCGGGTGTTTGATCAACCAACCTGCCTGCACCGCCCCGAAGTCTATTCCGGCATGGGTGAGGCTGAGGCCGCAGACATGCTCCGCACGTTTTTTCGCGAGCGGCGTTAGAAACTGCGCCAGATTTTCACCGGTACCGAATCGGGCGGGCCGTTGCCGATCGGGCAGCGCACCGGTTTCATGGCGCGCGAATGGCACACGTGGACTTCGCGCAGCCAGCCGCTGCGGTTCAGCAGCAGCTTGACCATATCGGGCTTCAGGCGCGGGTTGGCGATGATCAGCGCTTGGCGCACCATTCCGGCGTTCAGGCCGGGTTGCCGCGAAAGCCGCGCCATATCGGGGAACTGCATGGCCTGAAACAGGACGCGGCCCTGATCGAAATAGGCGGCGGGGTCTTTGGACATGCACGATCCGTGCTTGGCCCATTCGTGCATGAGCAGATCGGCAGACGGCGTGGTGCACAAGTTGCGGCGCAAAGTGGCGGCATCAGGTGCGCGGCGTACCGGGCACCACTGCGGATTGGCCCCGCCTTTGCCATCGGGCCACAGTCCGTGCAGCACAAAGCCGAAACGGCCCATTGATCCCGAACACTGCGTGGCGTGGGCAGGATCGGCCTTGCGCGTGCGGCAGAACTCGGGCGACCAGCTGAGCGCCAATGTATAGCCGGTGGTCGGCACCACACGCGGCGGCGCGTCCGGTTCGGGCATGGCAGGCACAGAGACTTGCGGCGGCACCCGGCATTGCCAGCCCTGGGCAAGGGCAGGGGTGGCAGCGGTGAGGCATAGGGCCGTCAGGAGGCGGCGCATTGTGCTATTCAAAAGTTTCAGGCCTTGCTGGCGCACCCTTATCAGCAAACCAGCGGCGTGATTCGGGAGTGAACAGCAGTGCCGTGGCAGCGGCTTGCAGCAGGGTGGAGAGTGCACCGAGCGCAACATAGGTGATGCCCAACGTGTCGGTCATGTTGAAGCCGCCGGGCAATCCGATAAGACCAATGACAACCAGCACTACAAGAAACCACTTGGCGATGGTGCTGGCCCGGCGCGCGACAAGATACCAGAACATAAGGGAAATCGCGATGCCTGCGAAAAAGCTGGTGAACACGATTGCCATTGTTCCGCCAGCATTGCCCATGACGGCGCCGAGGGTGCGGTAATGGACCAGCAGATTGACTGCCCCGATGGCAAGCGTGGCAAAATAAATCCGCTCAAACCACTGAATTGAAGCCGGACGCATTGTTCATTCCCCCCACGAGTATCGGTGCAGCGTGTCAGCCAATCGGTGTGAAGTCGAGGCCGATGTCGGCGGCGGGCGCGCTTTGCGTCAACCGGCCGACCGAGACGTAATCCACGCCTGATGCTGCAATGGCGCAGATGGTATCAAGCCGGACACCGCCCGATGCCTCACACGGTACACGGCCGGCAACCAGCGCCACAGCCTCGCGCAGCATGTCTGGCCCCATGTTGTCGAGCAGCAGGCGCGTGGCCCCTGCGGCCAGTGCAGGTTCGATCTGCTCGATGTGGTCAACTTCGCAGATTACGTCTTTGACGCCTGCTGACAGCGCACGGCGTACAGCCTCGCCAACGCCGCCTGCCACCAGCACGTGGTTGTCCTTGATCATCGCGGCATCCCACAGGCCCATGCGGTGATTGCTGCCGCCACCGGTGCGCACGGCGTACTTCTCAAGGTGGCGCAGGCCGGGGATGGTCTTGCGGGTGTCGAGCAGGCGGGCCTTGGTGCCCCCCATCGCGTCAACATACTGGCGGGTCAGCGTGGCGACACCCGAGAGGTGCTGCACGGTGTTCAACGCGCTGCGTTCTGCTGTCAGCATCGCGCGGGCATTGCCTTCCAGCCGCATAAGGTCTGATCCGGCAGGGACACGCGCGCCCTCCTCGACCAGAATGTCGATCACCATCGCCGGATCAAGCGCGCGGAAGAAGGCGGCGGCAATGGGAAGCCCGCAAACGGTAATCGCATCGCGGCTGTCCATCACGCCGGTAAAGCGCGCATCGGCGGGGATCACGCTTTCGCTAGTGACGTCAAGCCCGCCACCGGGCAGGCCATCGCCAAGGTCCTCGGCGAGCGTAGCGGTGACGAAGGCTTCCAGATCAAAGCCGGGAATGGAGAAACTGCTCATGTGCAGCCCAATACCACCCCCACCGTTCGTGTCGAGCGGTGGGGGGAATTTTGCGTCTCTGCGTGAAACAATAGGGCTTCACCGAAACAGCGTTACCGGTCAGTGAACGAAGCGCGCCACCACGTCGCGGTAGGAGCGGCTGACCTTCACCTCGGCCCCTGATTCCAGCACGAGGAAACATTCGCCGTTGGTGTGGGGGCGGACCTGGCGGACCTGATCGAGGTTGACGATTTTTGACCGGTGGACGCGCTGGAACACGCGGGGATCAAGGCGGCGTTCAAGGTCTTTCATCGTTTCGCGCAGGATCAGCGAATTGTCGCCGGTGTAAATGCACATGTAATCGCCCGCCGCCTCGATGCGTTCGATGGTGTCCACATCCACGCGGAAAATCTGCCCGCGATCCTTGATGTTGATCAGCTTTTCAAAGCGTCCGGCGACAGGTTCGCCTTCGTCCTCGCTGTCGGGCATGGCGTCAGGAGCCACTTCGGCCAGAACGATTTTAAGCTTGTCCGCCTCGTCGCGGCCACGCTTTTCGGCAATGCGGGTGCGGGCGCGGTCAAGCGCGTCGGCCAATCGGTCCACTTCCACAGGCTTTAGCAGGTAATCGACCGCATTCGCCTCAAACGCCTTGATAGCGTGTTCGGAATAGGCAGTGACGAAGACGAACAGTGGCGGATCGATTTCCATCACGCCTTTGACCACGGAAAAACCATCGAATCCGGGCATCTGGATGTCACAGAACACAAGGTCCGGTTTTTCGGTCTTGATCTTGCGGATTGCCTC
>JADYXV010000006.1 GCA_020853995.1 Novosphingobium sp. | reverse complement strand
TGCAGTTGCAGGCATTTGTCCATCACTTCCCACTGCAATTCGGTGTGCCACAGCTTGGCGGCAGCGCCTTCTTCCGCGGTCAGTTCACCGCGCAAGTGGCGCGACAGTGCCCAGTCGAGATGCGCCCAGCCCACTTGCAGCTTGGTCTTCAGATCGGCCAGGGTGAATCGCGTGTTCTGGAAATCCAGCACCGGCTTGCCAAATGCCTTGCGCTCGCGCGTGAACTCCACCGTATCATCGAATGCCCGCTGCGCCGAAGCTTGCGCGCTGACGGCAATCGACAAGCGCTCCTGCGGCAATTCGCTCATCAGATAGATGAAGCCTTTGCCCTCTTCGCCCAGACAATTGGTGATGGGAACGCGCACATCGTTAAAGAACAATTCCGAAGTATCGGCCTCATCCATGCCGATCTTGTCAAGGTTGCGGCCCTTCTCGAAGCCCTCGCTACCGGCTTCGACCAGCACGATCGAAACACCCTTCCACGCAGGCTGAACCTCGGTATCCGTCTTGCAGCAGACCAGTACCAGATCGGCATTCTGGCCGTTCGTGATATACGTCTTCGATCCGTTGATGACGTAGTGGTTGCCGTCCTTCTTCGCCGTGGTGCGCATGCCCTGAAGGTCGGAACCGGTGCCAGGTTCCGTCATTGCAATCGCGGTGATCACCTCGCCCGATACCATCAGCGGCAACCATTTGCGCTTTTGCTCTTCTGAACCGTAAGCAATCAGATAATTGACGACGATATCGGAATGCAGTGAAAAACCGGTAGTCGCGCGCCCGTAATAGGCGCTCTCTTCATCAACGATGGCGTTGTAACCAAAGTCGAGGCCAAGCCCGCCGTATTCCTCTGGCACCGTCGGGCACAACATGCCCAGCGCGCCGGCCTTGGGCCAGATCGATTTCGGCACGATGCCATCTTCGGCCCATTGCTGCGCATTGGGTGCAACTTCGTCCTGCAGGAAACGGCGGACGGATTCGCGAAACGCTGCGTGATCTTCGTTATATGCACTGCGCGGGATTAGATCGAGCGACATGGCCATTCTCTCCGGTTGTGTTCTGATTGCGCGCGAAAGTAAGCGCGAGTCAGGGCTCCGGTCAACGAGAATTTAATCGATCAATTAATACACCTTCGGACAGGCGAAGCGGTCAGAATTCACCGCCTGTCAAACGCTGGCAAACCAGGTCCAATTGATCGAGCGTCTTGTAGCGGATCGTCACCGCACCTGTCGCCGGATCACTTTCCGGCGTTATGGTAACCTTGAGACCGAGGAAATCCTCAAGGTGCTGCTGGATCGCAACAATGTCGGCCTGCCCGAACGGGTCCTTTGCTGCTCTTGCCTGTCGCCGGCCAGCTTCCGGACGGCTTGCCTTGCGCGCCAGTTTCTCGACATCGCGGACTGACAAACCCTTGGCTGCGGCATCGCGCGCAATACCGGCCGGATCTGGCGCGTTGATCAGCGCGCGGGCATGGCCCATCGACAATTCATCGCGCACAACCATTTCCAGAACATCGTCGGGAAGCCCGAGCAAGCGCATCATGTTGGCCACGTGGCTGCGCGATTTATCGACGAACTTGGCGATTTCCTGCTGGGTCAGCCCCTCGCTATCGGCCAGACGTTGATAGGCGCGCGCTTCTTCGACCGGATTCAAATCCCTGCGTTGCAAGTTTTCGATCAGCGCCAGCGCCGCCACCTCACGCTCGTCCAGCTTGCGGACGATGGCAGGAATTTCATGGACCCGCGCTTTTTGTGCCGCCCGCCAGCGCCGTTCACCCGCCACCAATTGATAGCGGTTGTTGCCCAACGGGCGGACAATCACCGGCTGGATGACACCGCGCGCAGCGATGGATTGGGCCAGTTCTTCCAGCGCCTCTTCATCAAAATGGCGGCGCGGCTGGTCCGGATGCGGCTCGATCGATGAAACTGAAAGCATCGCCAGGCCGCCATCACGCGGCGCATTTCCTTCAGGCCCCGAAACCGAAACACGCGCAAGCGGCTCCTCACGGCGGACTTCCCCCATCAAGGCGCCAAGACCGCGACCGAGACCGGTGCGCCGTGGCGCAACCTTCACTGCATCATCGCTCATGCGGCAATCCTCTGTTTGGGCAAGCGCGCGATCAGTTCGCGCGCCAATTTCATATAGGCTTGTGATCCGGGGCAAGCATGATCGTAAATCAGCGCAGGCAAGCCATGGCTCGGCGCTTCAGACAAGCGCACATTGCGCGGGATCACCGCTTCAAACACCAGATCGCGCAAGCATGACCGCACATCATCCGCAACCTGATCGGTCAGGCGGTTGCGCCGGTCATACATCGTCAACACAACGCCCAGAATGCTGAGGTCCGAATTGAAGCGCTCCTGAACGCGCTCAACGGTTTGCAGCAATTGGCTCAGCCCCTCCAGCGCGAAAAATTCGCATTGCAACGGCACAAGGATGGAATCCGCAGCGGTCAGCGCGTTCAGCGTCAACAGGCCCAGCGATGGCGGACAATCGATCAGGCAGATGTCATGGCCGGTATCTTCGCCCAGGACTGTGCGCAGCCGATGGGTGCGGTCCTCAATCGTGACCAGTTCCACTTCGGCCCCCGACAGATCAACCGTAGCCGGAACGATGTCCAGATTGGGGATGCGGGTATGCATCAAACATTCCGAAACGCGCGCCTGATCAATCAGCAGATCGTAGGATGAGCGTTCGCGTTCTGCTGCTGAAATGCCGATCCCGGTGGAGCAATTGCCCTGTGGATCAAGGTCGATCAGCAAGGTTTTCCAACCAGTGGCCGCCAAAGCCGTGGCGATGTTGATCGCAGTGGTGGTTTTGCCCACCCCGCCCTTCTGGTTTGCGACCGCGATTGTGATCATGAACGCTTGGCCTTTTTGGAAGATCGGGATGCTACGACGGCGGTGTGCTGCCCTTCCAGAAGGCGGCCAACGATGATCCCTGCATCAGGATCTGTCAGCGATTGTTCCACGTGAAACACATGACGCCATGATTCGGAAAGCACATCCAGTTCATGCTGTGCACCAGCCCCTTTCGGCAACAGCCAAAGCGTGTCTGGTGTGGAAAACCGCGCGGAAAGTTTCACCAGCTTGTCCAGCGGTGCGAATGCCCGGGCCGAAATGACCGCATGCGGGCCTGACGGTAAATCCTCAACGCGCGACAGAACCACGCGCACATTGCGCAATTCCAGTGCATCGGCAGCCTTTTGCAGCCATTCGGTCCGCAAACGCCGCGAATCCACCAGCACAACGGGGCGTTCAGATTGCAGCGCAGCCACGACCAGCCCGGGAAATCCCGCCCCTGTCCCCAGATCAAGCCACTCACCATCGGGCAGTGTTTCACGTGAAACATGCAACAATTGCGCAGAATCAAGGATGTGGCGTTGCCAGACATGCGGCAACGTACCGCGCGCAACAAGATTCTGGCGCTCGTTCTCCGCAATCAAAAGATCAACAAGTGTGCCAAGCCGCGCCATTGCGGCATCGTCCGCGCCCAATGTGTTGCGCAACCAATCGCGCGCTTCGGCCTCTGACGTGATGGTCATGCCGCAATCCGCCTGCGGGCATGGACCAGCAGGCTGGCCAACGCTGCGGGCGTTATCCCCGCAATACGGCCAGCGGCGGCCAACGTATCGGGCTGAGCTTTCTCCAGACGCTCCACCATTTCCCGGGAAAGGCCGGGAACGTCGGCAAACGGGAAACCATCGCCCAAGGGGACGGCATCGGATGCCCGCAAATCGCGCAGTTCCGATTCCTGCCGAGCCAGATAAGGCGCATAGGCTGCGTCCTCTTCCACTTCCTCGGCCAGCAAGGGATCAATATCCCCTTCCCCGATCCAGGGTTGCAGCCCCGTCAATGTGACTTCGGGAAAGCGCAGCCATTCGGTTAGCGGCCGACGCGATCCATCGGCGCGCACGGCCATGCCCTGCCGCTCCAGATCATTGGCGCTCGCCTCTTGCGCCAGCGCAGCGTCCAGCGTCGCACGATCTGCACAGCGCTCCTCAAACCATGCACGCCGCTCGTCACCAATGCAGCCAACCGCAAGGCCCAGCGGCGTCAACCGTGTCGAGGCATTGTTTGCACGAAGACGCAGCCGGTATTCGGCGCGGGCGGTCAGCATCCGGTAAGGCTCGCTCACTCCATGCAATGTCAGATCGTCCACCATCACCGCCATATAGCTGTTGGCGCGGTCCAGTTCGGGCGCATCACGACCCAGCACTGCAGCTGCGGCATTCATGCCCGCGATCAGTCCCTGTGCGGCGGCTTCCTCGTATCCGGTCGTGCCGTTGATTTGCCCCGCGCAATACAGGCCGGGAATGGCCTTCACCTCAAGGCTGCGGCGCAAGGCGCGCGGATCGATGTGGTCATACTCGACTGCATAGCCCGGCACTGTAATCTCGGCGCTTTCCAGCCCCTCCATGGAACGGATCATCGCCACTTGGATGTCGGTGGGCAACGATGTGGAAATGCCGTTGGGATAGACCAGATGATCGTCCAGACCTTCGGGTTCCAGAAAAACCTGATGCCCGTCACGGTCGCCAAAGCGGTGAATCTTGTCCTCGATTGAAGGGCAATAGCGCGGCCCCAGCGCATCAATCGCGCCGGTGAAAAGGGGTGAGCGGTCCAGCCCGCTGCGGATGATGTCATGCGTCCGGGCATTGGTACGGGCAATCGCGCAGAACACTTGCGGCAACGGCCGCGCGGTATTGAGCGGCGACATTGTCCAGTGCTCGGCATCGCTCGGCTGCTCCGGCAGGCGCGCCCAATCAATCGTGCGCCCGTCAATGCGCGGCGGGGTGCCGGTCTTCAGTCGCGCCATCGGCAGATTTGCGCCGCGCAATTGCTGGGCTAGCCGGTGCGCGGCATCTTCGCCAATCCGCCCGCCTTCCATGCGTTCCACGCCCCGGAACAGCCGGCCGCCAAGGAATGTGCCGGTGCACAGCACCACGGCTTTGCCGGTCAACGCGGTGCCATCGGCGAGGTCCAGGCCGGTCACCTTGCCGCCGTCCAGTCGCAGCGCTGCGGCTTCACCACCGATCACAACCAAGTTCGGCTGCGTAGCGATCATTTGCTGAATTGCTGCGCGGAAGCGTTTGCGGTCAGCCTGAACGCGAGGGCCTTGCACGGCGCTGCCCTTTGACCTGTTGAGCATGCGGTAATGGATCGCCCCCGCATCTGCCGCGCGGGCGATCAGTCCATCAAAGGCGTCCACCTCGCGGACAAGGTGCCCCTTCCCCAAGCCGCCAATCGCCGGATTGAATCTCATCGCGCCGATAGTTTGGGGATCGAACGAGACCAGCGCTGTGCGCGCGCCCATCCGTGCGGCAACGCTCGCCGCCTCAACGCCGGCGTGCCCGCCGCCGACGACTATGATGTCGAACTGGTGCATTGCGCGTCGATAGTGCGAATGTGCGGTCCGGTCAAAGCGGTTTGTGTTTCACGTGGAACATTTGCGGTGGGGTGTGCTGGTGCATGTTTCACGTGAAACACTACTTTCCGATGCAAAAGCGCCCGAACAACGCGTCCAGCATGTCCTCAATACCTGTGCGCCCGACCAGTTCATCCAGCGCCCGCCGTGCAAGGCGCAAGTGTTCAGCTGCTATCAACGGGTCTTGTTCATGTTGGTTACGCGCAAGTGTTTCCTCAACTTGCAAAAGCAGCCGGTGCTGCCGCATGTTCAGCGCAGCGTCGCCCGGTGCGGGCAAAGCGCTTTTGGCGTGAATGACAAGCGCCTGGCGCAAGGCGTCCATCCCCTCGCCCGTCATCGCCGAAAGATGCAGTGCGCTCGCAGACTTTCGCGGCGCGTCAGGCGCATCGCACTGCGCCGCCACTTCCCACAACGGCCGGTCCTGCGGTCCCTCCCCCTCTGGCCCCAGCCACAGGATCAGATCAGCACGTTCCGCAGCGGCGCGGGCGCGGGCTATGCCAATCCGCTCGATCTCGCCCGCGCCTTCATCACGCAAGCCCGCCGTATCGACAAAGGTGAACGGCACGCCATCCAGCGCAACCGCATGGGTCAAGACATCGCGCGTCGTGCCGGGTTCGGCTGCGGTGATCGCGGCTTCATGTTCAACCAGCGCATTGAACAGCGTAGACTTGCCCGCATTTGGCGGCCCTGCCAGCACGACGCGGAAACCTTCTTTCAAAGGCTCGGCGCGCGGGCGGTCCAGCCATTGCCGCAGTTCGTTGGCAAGCGCTGCACAATCGCGCGCAAAGTTTGCAGGCAGCAGGCTTTCCCCCTCGCCCACATCGTCTTCATCCGAAAAATCGAGTGCCGCCTCAAGCCGTGCCGACAGGCCCAGCAACGCATCCCGCCAGCGGTTTACTTCGCGGGAAAGCGCGCCATCGGCCATCGCCATGGCAGTGCGGCGCTGCAACTCCGTTTCGGCTGACAGCAGATCAGCCAGCCCTTCTGCTTCGGCCAGATCGATCCGGCCATTGGCAAACGCGCGGCGGGTAAATTCCCCGGCACCTGCGCGACGCAGACCGGGCAAGCGTGCAAGCACCCTATCGACTGCGTTGACCACGGCACGGCCGCCATGCAAGTGCAGTTCGGCGCTGTCTTCACCCGTCGCGGTGCCGGGGCCGGGAAGCCAAAGCACCATCGTCCGGTCGAGTAGCGTATCGTCATGCGGATCGCGCAAACTGGCAAACGTCGCGCGGCGTAGTGGCGGAAGTTTGCCCGCCATCGCGCAAAGTGCGGCTCCGGCCTGGGGCCCGCTGATGCGGATGACGGCAATTCCGGCGGGTGGCGCGCCAGACGACAGGGCAAAGATCGTATCAGTCACACCCCTGCCCTACACGATCACATGGCGCGCGTCAGTCCTTAGCCTTCTTGCCGGAGAACCCACCCATTCCACCCTGTTCCATGAATTGCTGGAACAGCTTGAGACCCATTTCGCCCATCGGGGCCACCTGCTTCACATAGCCTTGAAGTTGTTCGATGCTGGTCACGCCCTGCATCGCCTTGGCAATGTTATCGACGTAAACGTCGTTGGCTTTCGAAACATCGGGCAGGCCAAGGAAGCGGCGAGCCTCTTCCGGAGTGCAATCAACTTCCATCGTGACTTTCATGGCGCATCCTCATTGGTAAAATTCGTTGATGTCAGAGTGTCATGCGTGCTTGGCAAAGTCCACGGCCGGGGCCAACATAGCATCGACCAAAGATCATAATGCACAGGATGAATGACCATGGGCGAAAAGATCACTTTTGCAGCGCTGCACGATGAAGGCGATATTCCGGGCTATCTTGCCACGCCGGACGGTCCGATCCGCGCGGCGATCATCGTGGTGCCGGAAATCTTCGGTGTTAACGCTGGCATTCGGCACAAGTGCAAGGCCTGGGCCGATCTTGGCTATATGGCCCTCGCGCCCGATATCTTCTGGCGGTTCGCACCCGGCGTTGAACTTGATCCCGATGTGCCCGAACAGATGCAGGAAGCGTTCGGCTATTTCGGGCAATATGATCCGGACAAGGGTATTCAGGACATCGAAGCAGCGATCCGGTTTTTGCGGAATTACGAAGGCATCGACAAAGTCGGGCTGGTCGGGTTCTGCCTTGGCGGGCGCATGGCCTATATGGCGGCGACGCGCACCGATATCGATGCCTCGGTCGGCTATTACGGCGTGATGATCGACCAGATGCTGGGCGAAGCGCATGCCATTGCCAATCCGCTTCTCCTGCACATTCCCACAGCTGATCACTTTGTCGGGCCAGAAGCGCAGGCGGCAATCCATGCAGGTCTTGATCCCCACCCCAAGGTAACGCTGTACGATTACGCAGGACTTGATCACGGCTTTGCCGCCGAGATAGGTGACAGGCGCGATGAAGAAGGTGCGGCGCTGGCAGACCGGCGGACGCGCGACTTTTTTGCGCAACATCTGGGATAATTCCGGCTGTGGGTTGCGCCGGATCAATGCCGGCGCGCCCGCCCTGCCCCAAAACCGGCCTTCAAAACCTGACGGGAGACGCGGCATGAAACTTGGGTTGGCAGCATGGCACCGCTATATGCTGGGCAGCGATCCGGCGTTGCTGGATGAACTCATCGCCGATGATGCGGTGTTTCATTCGCCCGTGGTCCACACTCCGCAGGCTGGCCGTGAAAAGGTGATGCTGTACCTGACGGCAGCAGGCCAGGTCTTCGGCAATGGCACCTTCTGCTATGTCCGCGAATTGACCGATGGCCCGGAGGCTTGCCTTGAATTTGAATGCGAGATGGACGGAATTGCGGTCAACGGGATTGATCTTATCCGCTTCGATCTGGAAGGACGGATCGTGGATTTCAAAGTCATGGTCAGGCCGATGAAAGCCATGAACAAGGTTTGGGAGCTGATGGCCGAGCGGATGGAGAATACGTGACCAACAAAAAACCCCCGGTTTGTGGCCGGGGGTTTTTGATGTCTGGTTTTGCGGCGGATCAACCGTCGTAATCGGCACCAAGCGAAGTGTTACGCACAGGTGCCGCTGCGGTGATGCGCAGTGCCTCGGCAGATTGCGAGAGCGAGCCGATTTCATCGACTTCATCATCGTCATCCGGCAGCACGCGTTGCAGCGACTGGATCAGGTTTTCCTTGAGCACAGTCGGGCGCACCGTTTCTTCAGCGATTTCACGCAGAGCCACGACCGGGTTTTTATCGCGATCGCGATCTACGGTCAGTTCTGCGCCGCCAGAGATCGAGCGGGCGCGCTCAGCTGCCAGCAGGACGAGGTCAAAACGGTTTGGAATTTTGTCGACGCAATCTTCGACGGTTACGCGCGCCATCAGGGCACTCCGATACACTTGATAAGACGGAAAGACCGGCAGCTAGGCCGCAAGTGTGGAAAAGTCAAGGAAATGCCGATTTGCGCGCTACTCGTCATCCCCATAGGAGTTGGCGCGCATGTCATCGGGAGCAAGATCACTGAATCGGGTGACTTTGGCTTCGAATCGCAGGCGGACTTTGCCGGTAGAACCGTGGCGCTGTTTGGCCACGATCAGTTCGGCAAGGCCATAGACGCGCTCCATTTCGGCCTGCCATGCGGCGTGGGCTTCCTGCGTTTTCGAATCGTCATTGCCCTGTGGTACTTTGGGTTCCTTGGCCGCCACGTAATAATCTTCGCGGAACACGAACCACACCATATCGGCGTCCTGTTCGATCGAGCCTGATTCGCGAAGGTCGGACAGCATCGGGCGTTTGTCTTCGCGTTGTTCCACCGCGCGCGACAGCTGCGAGAGCGCGATTACGGGAACCGCAAGTTCTTTAGCCAAAGTCTTGAGTCCACGCGAAATTTCCGAGATTTCATTGACGCGGTTATCGCCCGAACGGCCCGAGCCTTGGAGCAGTTGGAGGTAATCGACCACGATCAGGCCGATGTCATGGCGGCGCTTCAACCGGCGGGCGCGGGCGCGCAATGCGCCGATGGTCAGCGCCGGGGTGTCATCGATATAGAGTGGCAGTTCGGCAAGGCGCTGGCTGGCGAAGGATAATTGCTGGAAGTCCTCGCGGCTGATCCGGCCCATGCGCAAGGCTTCGGAACTGATGCCTGATTGTTCGGCCAGAATACGCGTGGCGAGCTGGTCCGCGCTCATTTCCAGGCTGAAGAAGGCGACCCCTGCCCCGACCGAATCCTTGAGCGTGATGCCATCGGCCATATCGCGGCGCAGGCGGTCTGCGGCGTTGAATGCTATGTTGGTGACGAGCGAGGTTTTGCCCATGCCCGGACGTCCGGCAAGGATGATAAGGTCCGAATCATGCAGGCCACCGATCTTTTCGTTGACCGACGTGAGGCCCGTGGTCTTGCCCGAGATATGGCCACCCGAAAGCAGCGCTTTTTCAATCATTTCAAGCGAAGTGCGGGTGGCAACGCCAAAACTTTGCGCTTCACTGCCGGTCTGCGCGCCTTCGGCCACGGCATAGAGCGCGGCTTCGGCCTTTTCGACTTGTTCCAGCGGCGCCACCGAATCGCTGGTATCGAGCGCGCCTTCGACCAGATTGCGCCCGACAGTGATCAATTCGCGCAGCAGCGCCAGATCATAGATCTGTTCGGCCAGTTCGCGCGGGTTGAGCAAGCCCTGCCCATCAGACGTCAACCGCGCGAGATAAGCGGTGCCGCCAAGCTCCTTCAGACCTTCGTCCGTTTCGAAATAGGGTTTGAGCGTGACCGGCGTAACCACGGCCTTGCGGTCAATAAGTGTATGGATACGTTCATAAACCCGCCCATGCACGGCGGCAAAGAAGTGGTCTGCCTTTAACGGGGTTTGCAATTCTTCAAGGATGCGATTGTCGATCAGCACCGCGCCCAGAAAGGCAGCCTCTGCTTCGACGTTGGAAGGAAGGGTGCGAATCTCGGATGGTTCGCGGGAGAGAATGGCTTCACTGGCTGACATGGCGTGTATAGTGCCCGACTGCGCCTCTTGCGGCAACGGTCGGGGCCTGTGGATAGCGGGGAGGGAATTTGCAAAGCACTTGCCCATGCGTCATGCGTCTGTAAGACAGGCATCCTCATGGCCGACCCGCGCATCTCGCATATTGAGCTGGACGAAGCGACGATCATCTGGCGCAATGCCGATATCGAGCAGGAACGTCGCGTTGCGATTTTCGATCTTATCGAAGAAAACGCGTTCAAACCGCTGCGTTCGTTTGCGGCAGGGCATGAAGGCCCCTATCGGTTGCGGCTGGCGGTTGAGGATGGGCGTCTGATTCTGGCGGTGGCCAATGATGCCGGTGACGAACTGGAAACAGTGATTCTGGGGCTTGGCCGTTTCCGCCGTCCGATCCGGGAATACTTTGCGATTTGCGACAGTTATTACCAGGCGATTCGCAAGGCGACGGCAATGGAGATCGAGACGATCGACATGGCGCGGCGCGGCATCCACAACGAAGCGGCAGATATGCTGCTGGAACGGATGGAGGGAAAGATCGAAACCGATTTCCCCACCGCGAGGCGGCTCTTTACCCTGATCTGCGTGCTGCATATCAGGGCCTGACTTGATTCTTAGGGCGCGCAAGCTTCATCATGGCCAGAAAGAGGAACCCGGCGCGGAGACGCTTGATGGCGGCATTGCTGCTGGCGGTGCTGATCGCTGCAAGTTTTGCGTGGTGGACGGCGCGCAATTGGCGGCCCGATCGCGCGGATTATCCGGTGCAGGGCGTATGGTTGAGCGATGACGACGGCGAGGTTGATTGGCGCCAGCTCCGTGGGGCAGGCGCAGATTTCGCCTATCTGACCGCCAGCGAGGGCACTGGCACGCGCGATACCGCGTTTGGCAAAGCGGTTGAGGCAGCGCGCGGACGCGGGATGCAGGTCGGCGCGGTCCATGTCTATGATTTGTGCGCCCCGGCAGAGGCGCAAGCGGCCAATTTCGTGACCGTTGTGCCGCGCGACAAGGAAATGCTGCCGCCCGCCATCGCGTTGGATATCAATTCACGCACGTGCCCCGCCGTACCGGGCGAAGCACAAATGCAAAGCGAACTTACCACCTTCCTCAATCAGGTGGAAAAGCATGCCGAAAAGCCTGTAATTCTGATGATTTCGGACGCGCTGGAACAGGAATATCATCTGGCAGCGATGATTGACCGTAATATCTGGGTGAGCCAGGATTTTCTGGAACCCGGTTATGCCGGACGGCCTTGGGTGATGTGGACGGCGACGAGCCGCTTGCGGCTGAACGCCACAACAGGGCGGACCCGCTGGGTGGTGGTGCAGCAATGAGTGATATCCTGGCCGAGAGCCGTGATGCGTTGATCGCGGCGGCGCGCTCCGCGATGGAAACGGCCTATGCGCCCTACTCCGGCTTTCACGTGGGCGCGGCGCTGCTGTTTGATGATGGCGCGATTGTCACCGGCGCCAATGTCGAGAACGCCAGCTACGGCCTATCGCTTTGTGCAGAAACGGTGGCCTGTTCCATCGCGGCCCATGCCGGACGGCGCGGCGGATTGCTGGCAGTGGCGGTTCTGGGCGGCATGCAAGGGCAAGTAGATGCGGCGATCAGCCCGTGCGGGCGTTGCCGGCAGATTCTGAACGAATTGGCGGCACTGGGCGGCACCGATCCGCTGGTTTTGTGCGTGGGCGAACACGAGGTGGTGGAAATGCGCTTGTCAGTGCTATTGCCCAACGCCTTCGGTCCGGCCAATCTTGCCTGAACTGATTTGGGGAATATGACGTGGCCATTTTGTCCGACAAGTGGATTCGCAACAAGGCGCTGACCGAGGCGATGATCGAGCCTTTCGTCGAGAACCAGCGCCGCGATGGCTGCATCAGCTATGGGCTGTCGTCCTATGGCTATGACGCGCGCGTGGCCGATGAATTCAAGATCTTCACCAATGTCGATTCGGCGATTGTTGATCCCAAGAACTTTGACGGGGCCAGCCTTGTCGATCGCAAGACCGATTGCTGCGTGATCCCGCCCAATTCGTTCGCGCTGGCTCGCACCGTCGAATATTTCCGCATCCCGCGCGATGTGCTGGTGATCTGCCTTGGCAAGAGTACGTATGCACGCTGCGGCATCATCGTGAACGTCACCCCGCTGGAACCCGGCTGGGAAGGCCATGTGACGCTGGAGTTTTCAAACACCACGCCGCTGCCCGCAAAGATTTATGCCAACGAAGGCGCGTGCCAGTTCCTGTTCCTGCAAGGCAACGAGCCGTGCGAAGTCAGCTATGCCGACCGCGCAGGCAAATACATGGGGCAGCGCGGGGTGACTCTACCGAAGCTCTGATTTGCCGTCATTCCGCCACATCCTCTTCTGTTTCCGGTTCTGACACCGCTGTTGCTGCTGCCATCGTGTTCATCGTGACATAATCGAGCTTGCCAGTACCAAGCACGGGCAGGGCTTCTACCACCCGAATGTCGCGCGGGATCATCAGTTCGGTAACACCGTTGGCCTTGGCCCACACTTGCAGCGCCTTGTGTCCGGCATCGGGTGCGGTGGTGAACATCACCAGTTGTTCGCCCTTTTTGGGATCGGGCCGCGTGACAACGGCATGTTCGAAGCCCGGCCAGACTTTGGCAGCATAACCTTCCACGGCTGGCAACGACACCATTTCACCGCCGATTTTGGCAAAGCGTTTGGCGCGGCCGCGGATGGTGATGAAGCCCGCATCGTCGATGGTGACGATATCGCCGGTATCGTGCCAACCTTCGTGCGGCGGTTGCAATTTGCCGGGTTCGCTGGCGAGGAAATAGCCCGCCATGACATTCGGGCCCCGGATATGGAGACGACCGCCTTCGGTGATGCCGGGAACATCCTCAAGCCGGGTTTCGATGGCGGGCAGGGCGCGGCCAACCGTTCCGGCCATGAAGTGCATGGGCGTGTTTACGGCGATGACCGGCGCGGCTTCAGTTGCGCCATAGCCTTCGAAAATGCGCAGGCCGAACTTTTCGGCATATGTCCGGCGGGTTTCATCGCGCACCTTTTCGGCGCCTGCAAAAATATAGCGCAGCGAATAGAAGTCATACCCGTGCGCCATCCGGGCATAGCCCGACAGGAACGTATCAGTGCCGAACATGATCGTGGCATTGGCATCATAAGCCAGCGCGGGCACGATGCGGTAATGCAGCGGGCTGGGGTAGAGCACCACGCGGATGCCGTTAAGCAAGGGCAGCAGTGTACCGCCGGTAAGCCCGAACGAATGGAACACCGGCAATGCATTGAGCACGATGTCGCTGGCATTGAAATCGATCCGCGCGGCCAGCTGCGCAAGGTTTGACAGCAAGTTGCAGTGCGTTAGCACGACGCCTTTGGGCACGCCTTCGGATCCGCTGGTGAACAGGATGACTCCCGGCGCATCGGGCGATATTCCAAGCCGCTGGTGGCGGCGTTCGGCATGGCCTGCAAACACAAGTGCGCGCAGTTTTTCAAATGTGCCGATTTGCGCGCCGATATCTTCGAGATAGACCACGCGCTGCCCATCTGTTTCAAGCGCGGCAATCACGTCATCGAGCTTGGCCTGTTCAACAAATGCGCGGGCGGTGACTACCGTGCGGATGGCCGCCGTTGCGCAGGCAGAGCGCATGTTGGCAATGCCCACGGTGAAGTTGAGCATGGCCGGAACGCGGCCCTGTGCCTGTAACGCAAAGAACGCGGCGACCACGCCGTTGACGTTGGGCAGCAGCAGGCCGACCGCTTCGCCCGTTACCGTGTCTTGGGCAAGGCGCTTGCCCAGCACCGTAGTGGCCGCAATCAGGCGGTCATAGCTCAGCGGTTCGCGCTTCACGTCCTCTACCACCAGTGCCTTGCCGCCGTGGATTTCGCGCGCTTCACACAGAGCCGAAAACAGCGTGCTATGAGTGTCCGATGTGGCAAAGATCATCGCGCTCATCTCGTCATAAAGACGGCGGCCGGCAATGGCACGGCGTTCGCGCGCGCTCATCTCGCCCTCGATCGCGAAGCGGCGCGGGGGCAGGACGGTTAGCGAGACCTTGGGGAACCAGCGCATGCGGACTTTGCCCTGCATCCGGCTGAAGGGCGTGTATTGCAGGCCATCAAGGCGGACCGGGATGATCGGAGCATCGGCCTTGTCGGCCACCATGCCGGGGCCATCGAACACTTTCATCAAGGCGCCGGTGCGGGTGATGCGGCCTTCGGGGAAGATGACCAGGGTGCGGCCTTCCTTTACCGCTTTGACCATCGCTTTGGCGGCCATCGGGTTGGTGGGATCAACCGGAAAGGCGCGGAACAGCTTGAGGAACGGGCGGATCAGCAGCGAGCGAGCAATGTGGGTGTTGATCGCAAACGTGGGCTTGCCCGGAAGAAATGCGCCGAGCAGCAGGCCATCGAGAAAGCTGACGTGATTGACCACCACGACAGCGCGTTCGCCTGGCTTTGGCATATGTTCGATGCCGTTGATCTCAACCCGGAACAGCAGCTTCAGCGTCCAGCGGATGCAGCTTTTGAACAGGGTTTCGGGCAGAAGCCACACGCTGGCCAGCGCGACGATAAGCGTGGCAAAACCCAGCGCGCCGATCAGGCCGGGAACATCGATTCCGGCGGCAAGCAGTGCTGTAACGCCAAGCACCGCAAGCACGGTCAGGCCTGCGTTGATCACATTGTTGGCGGCGATGATCTGCGAGCGTTTTTCGGGCGGGCTGGCGACCTGGAGGATGGCATACAGCGGGACGATGAACATGCCGCCTGCAACCGCGATGACGGCAAGATCAAACAGAATGTGCCATGCGCCGGGGGTTGCGAGGAATTGTGCAGTTGAAGCGCCTGCGGTGTGAACCGCAAAACCGCTGGTGGCGATCCACAAGTCAATCAGGCCAGCGGCAAGGGCTAGCGCCGAAATCGGCACATAGCGGGCGGAAACTTCGCCTTTGAGCAGGCGGTTGACGAGCAGCGATCCAATCGCAATCGCCACAGAGAAAACGATCAGGAAGAGCGTGGCGACTTCCTGCTTTGCCGCAAGGGTCCCGCTGACCAGAGGCGCAAATTCGCTGACGAGGACTGCGCCTGCGGCAAAGAACCAGCTGATGCCAAGGATCGACAGCCAAACCCCGCGTCCTTCGCGCGCAGTGCCAAGGATTTCGATAGTGCCGCGCCACAGGTTCCAGTCGATGTGGTGCTCGCCCCGGATTGGCGGGGCAGGGGGGATGGCAAAGCTTATGGCGAAACCGGCCACGGCAACGATCATGGCGGCGATGCCTGCTTCCCATGGCGGGATGAGGCCAGCGAGCAATTGCCCGCCCAGAATGGCAAGGAAGGTGCCGCCTTCGATCAGGCCGGTGCCGCCCATGACCTCGTCATCGCGCAAATGCTGTGGCAGGATCGAATACTTGACCGGGCCGAACAGGGTGGAGTGCAGGCCCATCAGGAACAGGCTGGTGAGCAGCAGCGGGATCGACGTGGTCCAGAAACCGACGAGAGCCACCCCCATGATCGCGACTTCGGCCCCTTTGATCCAGCGGATCAGCCGCGCCTTGTCGAGCGTATCGGCGATCTGTCCTGCCAGCGCCGAAAACAGGAAATAGGGCAGGATGAACAAGCCCGTGGCAATGGCTGCCAGCAACTTTGCCTGCTCGGGTGCGCTTGCGTAAATCCCGAAGTTGGCGAGGAAAAGCATCGCGAACTTAAGAAGGTTATCGTTGAATGCGCCCAGAAACTGGACAGTGAAGATCGGACCGAAGCGGCGCTGGACAAGCAAGCCGAGATCAGGCGCAGACATGGATACCCTTTCGCAATACGAGTACGCGATTACCGGAAACAGGTTTGGGCGAGGTTAACCGGGCGAATTGCGCAACTGGCGGCTGTAAAGCCAGCCAATGCCGATCAGGCTGAAGCCCAGTGCGACGAAGCTGGCGATGCGCAGCAGCCCTTGAAGGCCCGCAGCATCAAGCACGAAGACCTTGGCGACGGCGGCCAGCATCAGCACCAGCGATACGATCCGCCAATTGTGCAGCTTTTGGCGGATGCCCCACAGCAGGAAGCCGATGGCAAGCGCTATGCCAAGCAAGGAGCGCGCGATGTCTTCTGAATCGCTGAGGCCGGGGGTGACGAGCAGACTGCCGTGGAAGGCCTGACGCAAGGTGGCCCAAGTGAACCCGATAACCATTGCCATCAGGACGGGTTGCTTCAGCTTGGCCGCGATAGTAGCGGACAGGCCGGGGATACGCTCCAAAAGCAGAAGGCACAGCGGGAGCAGCACAAACAGCGGAGCGAGCAAGTTGAGCAGCGGCAATGCGCCGACGGCTTGCGCGCTCCACAGCGGATTGTGCAGCATCAGGCTGTACCAAGCGGTATGCAGCGCGGCCGCGGTGGTGAGCGCAATCGCAGCTATGGTTGCGTTGCGTTTGTGGAAAAGGGCCGCGCTGCCGAGCAGGGCGGCTGCCCAGACGAGGCGTTGGGCAAGGCCATGCTGCACAAAGTCTGCGCTGACCAACGTGGCAAAGCCGTGGCGGTAGATGCTGTGCAGCGCGATGCCGCCAAGCGTGGCGCCGGTTGAAGCCAGAGCGATGCGGACGGCGCGCGATGCCTTGTCGCGTAGCAGCCACCATGCACCTGCGATCAGCAGGGCAGGCGCGGCGAGGCGGCGGAGCAGGGCGAGGGGGGCTAATTCTGCGCGGTCGAGCGTCATCGGCACTCCGCCCAATGACCGTGTGGCAAAATCGAGCCAATGCATGACCGGCAGGAAAGCCCAACCTGCGATCAGCATCAGCAGCAGCGCGCCTGGCACAAGCAGCGGGCGCACGCCCGCATTGCGCTGGTGCAGGGCGAGCGCGACGAGGCCGAGCGGCGCAACGAGGGGGAGGGCGATAGGCCGCAGGACTTGAGCCAGCGTGCCATAGGTGAGCAGCGTTGCGGCTGCCTGTGCCCCCCACCGGACGGCGCGGGTTTGGGCCAAGCGTGCAAAGACAATCGCGCCAAGCGCCGTGCCGGACCAGCGCAGCAAGGATTGCGTGTTGAACGGGTTTGCGGAATCGCCGAACAGGGCGGCGAGCTCCATTGATCGGTCGGGCATGGTCGTTGCCAAAAGCATCAGCACTGACAGGCCGCCGAAACTTGCCGCAACCGGTTCGATCCGGTGATCGCCGGTGCGTGGTGCAAAGACGAGCAGAGCGCAGGCCAGTGCCATGACGCCGACGGGTGCTTGCCAGTTGGGCAGGCCGCACCAGATGGCTGCGGTGATCAGAAGCCCGCCGGTTGAGATGAGGGTGGCGAAGCGTTTGTCGTTGCGGCGGTCCGCACAATTCCAGCCCAGCGCGGCGCTGGCGAAGACGAGTGCAGCGCCGCCGAGCGAGGCCAGCGTGGTTTCGGCATCATCGGGGTAGTTGACGTGGCGCAGGGCGAGGATCGGGGCTGACAGTGCAATGGCGGATAGTTCGACCGCGCGCTGAAGCGTTGCCGGTGTCTGCCATAGCCGCGCGAGCAGGGGACCTGCGTGAATGGCCGCCAGCACGAGGGCGATGGTCAGCAGCGTCGCCATCGACGTGGCGTCCCAGACCATCAGCAGGATGAAGGACAGGGCGGCGCTGGTGGTGGGGATGATCGAGAGGTCGAGCAACTTTTCGCGCCACGCCAGGAACTGGCCCGCGCTGGCGAGCAGGGCGAACAAGGCCCAGTGCAGCGGCTGGAACCCGCCCAGCGCGACGAGCAGGCCCAATTGCGCCGCGCCGATGATGGCGGAGATGGCGCGGGTGATGCGCGGGCTGTTGTCGGTGAACACGAACAGCGGGATGAGCAGGGCAAGCAGCGCGACGAAGCCGAAGACCGAGAGCGCGCCGATAAAGGCGAAGGCCTTGCCCGCGATGATCAGCCACAAGCTCCAGCCTGCACCGCCAACCAGCGCAATCATGGCAAGCCACGGCCAGCGTTGCACGCGGGCGACACCGGCAAGGCCCGCGATGGTGAAGCCGAGATAGGCCGCGAGCAACGGAACGTTGGCATCAAGGCCCATCGTCAATGCAGGCGCGGCAAGCCCGCCCGCAAGGCCGAGCAGGGCAGAGGGCATGCCGTGGCGAAGCGACAGCCACAGCGCGCTGCCGGTGACGAGCGCCAGTCCCGCAAAGGCGGTCATCGGGCCGATCAACCCGTAGAGGCTGTGGGCGACGAGCAGCGCGGCATAGAGTGTGGAAATGCCCGCGCCCGATAGCGCCTGTGCGACGCGGGGATCGGCCACAACGTCACGCTTGCGCCATGCCCATTCTGCGCCGCCGATGAGGCCGAGGCCGAACAGCACGCCGCAGATGGCCTGAACTCCGGGGGTGAAGATGCGTCCGAAGAAGCCTGCGTCGATGGCGTATTTGACGATGAGGACGCCTGCGATGGCCAGCGTGATGCCGCCTGCCCAGATCGGCAATTTGCGGCCGAACAAGTCTTCGAAATTGAATGCGGGACCGGTTTTGACAGGGGCGGGTTTTGGCGTTTGTTGATGAAGTACTGGCGCAGGAGCTTGTGGTTCAGGTTCTGGCGCGGCTTTTGCCACCACGGGTACTGTGACGCGGACCTCGCGCGGGGGGAGGGGCGCGGCGATGACAGGAGCCGCCGGTTCGGGTGCGCTTTGTGATGGGGGCGGGGTGGCTGGCGTTTCACGTGGAACAGGCTGCGCTTCTGCGGCGATGCGGCGGCGCAGTTCGTTTTCCACCAGCATCAACCGGTGTTCGGTACGCGACAGCCGTGAACGCGTGTTCAGCAGCAGGCCGCCCCCGATGAACATCAACACTGTGACGATCAATTCCATGCCCAGTTCCCCTATTCGAATCGGGGTGTATCGCATAATTGATCGGCGTTCAATTATTTTATTAGACGGTGTTCAGTTTAGCGCGTAAAGTGAGGCCAAGCACATGAAGCACCGGTGTAAAAAATGGGGCGCAAACAATGGGACGCAGGTCCGATCACAGCCGCGCGGAATTGAGCGAGATTATCGTGGCGGCAGGATACCGCCATATGGAAGAAGTTGGCTTTGCGCATTTTTCCGCGCGCGAGGTGGCCAAGCGCATCGGCTATTCCATCGGCACGATCTACAACGTGTTCGGCAGTTATGATGCGCTGATTCTGGCCATAAACGGCCGCACGCTGGCGTTGTGGCGCGATTATCTGGAGCGGCGGCTGGAGCAATCGCAAGGTGACAGGCTGGGCCACGCGATTGAAGCCTACTTTGAATTTGCCGCAAAGCACCGCCACGCATGGGCTGCGATTTATGATTTCCGGCTGCCCGAAGACCTTAGCCCGCCCGAAACCTATCAGGCGCAAGTGCGCGCGATTTTCGACATTGTTGTGGCGGAAGTGCGCGCGGCATTGCCCGCGTCACGCAAGGGCGAGGCCGAAGCGCTGACGCGGTCCTTGCTGGCAACCGTTCATGGCCACTGCGTGTTTGCCATGAACGGCACATTTGCCATGCTGGGTGAGCGCGAGCCTGCGCGCGCGGTGCTGGACCGCGTGCGCGAGGCTGTGGCGCCATAAGATCAGGCTCAACTAACTTCAGGTTGCGTATGCTTCTGTTTCAGCCGCGATGAGAATATCTGCCAGCATCCAGTATGCTTCGCCCCAGGCTGCCAACACTTCATCGGGTGCGGTTTCAGCGCCCAGAACGTCGCGGATGGCAGGCAGGAGCGCTTCTGCGACCAATGGATAATGTTCTGCCTTTACACCGCTTTCCACGTGGCGCGCGACCATGCGGTTAACGGCAGGACCAAGGTTTTCCAGTTTGTCGATGTTTTTGGCATAAGCGAGAATTGCGCCTGCCAGACGGCGCGGCTGTTCGCCGCTGTCCTGCGCTGCTTTATCAAACATCGCTGCGGCCTCGGCGTTCTGGAACAGCCGTGCATACATGGCCGTGGTGATGGCAAGCCCATGCTTTTCAATGGCGGGTGCAGTAGCCTTGACGATGGTTTTGGCGTGTTCGGAAGCAGTGCGCATGGGGTCTCTTCAATCAGGTAATTCATATACCGATATTAAAAATGCTTGATTAAGGCAAGCGGAAATTCGACAGGGTGAAACATGCAATTGACCCAGCACACCGATTTTGGATTGCGTCTGCTTATTGTGCTCGCGCGCAATGACGAAGCGATTGCCCTGCCTTCATTCGCAGCGCAGCAGGGGCTGAGCTACAACCATGTGGCAAAAGTTGCGCAGGCACTGGTCCACGAAGGGTTTGCCGTGTCACGGCGCGGGCGCAATGGCGGGATCACCCTGGCGCGACCGGCCGCCGACATTCGCGTGGGCGACGTTGTGCGCAAACTGGAACGCGGCATGCGGCTGGCCGATTGTGCAAATTGCGCACTGAAACATGACTGCGCTTTAAGCAGTATTCTGGCCGAGGCGCTGGCTGCGTTTATGGCGGTGCTTGATCGCTATAGCTTGGCCGATGTTGCGCAAAGTGGCGTTCCGGCCTTTGCGCCGTGGGCAATGTTGCCTGCTGTGCCGACCTGCGCGGTTACGGCACCTTCTTGAGCGCAGCGACGCACGCCGCGCGGTCAACATCGCGTCCATCGCCGCGCCGCGCATCGACATAAGTCGCGGTGGCGCGCGATGAGCCGGGTTGCGGATAGAGATAGACGTCGAGAATGCAGGCGGTGCCGGTCCATTGCAGCTTGCGCGCATCGTCTTCGATCAGATCGAGCCGGGGCGTGCCGAAGATCCGGCCCAATTGCAGCGCATCGGCACCGATCACGCTTTCAAGGCCGGGGATTGTCTGGATTTGCGCCGAAGGACGCGTGACAGGGGCGGGACGCGGCACGGTGGTGCGAACAGGCGGCGCAACAGAACGCACCGGGGCAGGGCCGGCCGATGACGTGGCCCCGCCGCCGCATGATGCGAGCAGGAGCGACATGGGCACGAGTGCGGCAAGCGCGACGGTGGAGCGGTTGAGCGGCATAATCACATTTGCGGGAATGGCGCGGCCTGACCACCGGGTCAACGCCGCTGCAAACCTTCCGGCGCATCACGCGCGCACTTCAGCGCGGCTACTATGGTGGAATCGAAGTTCGTAACTTTAATGGATCGTCACCCTTGTAACTTGCGTTCATCCCCGAAGCATTCAGAATGCGGTGGGGCTGCGGCGGGACGGTCGTTTCACCCTTGGGACGTTGATCCCGTAGTTCAGCTCGATCGTCCTGCCGCACGATTATCGACCCCGAACAGTCGCTTGGGCCGCTGCGCGAGCCCGTTTGTGCAAGGCTGGGAGACGGTGATCATGAGCTATGTTGGTATTGATGTATCGAAGGACCGGTTGG
>JADYXV010000005.1 GCA_020853995.1 Novosphingobium sp. | reverse complement strand
GTCCCAATCCTGAATGCGTTTCGGGTTCCCCTTGCGGACCAGGAAGACGATGGTCGAATAATAGGGTGCACTCGCATGCGGCAAGCGGCGCTGCCAATCGCGCGCGATCAAGCCGCGCTGTGCAATCGCATCAATGTCATATCCAAGCGCCAGGGTCACGACATCGGCCGGCAATCCGTCAATCACGGAGCGCGCCTGCTTGCCTGACCCACCGTGGCTCTGCCGAATCACAACGTCCTGGCCAGTCTTGGCCTTCCAGTCGCGGGCAAAGGCAGCATTCACGGCAACGTAGAGCTCGCGTGTCGGATCATAAGATACGTTGAGCAGCGTCGCCGGCGCTGCAGCGACCAATGCGGCAGCGGGCACCAGCGCCAGTGCCGTGGCAGCAAGCGCTGCCCGGGTAAAATATCTGCGGTTCATCTTGAAAGTCCTTTGAACTGGTTTGGCTTGGACGCAGGAAAGATGATGCGGCCGGTAGCCCGGTCCGCATCAGTTTCCTTGGGAAGCGCGTGGTGAAGGTGCATGAGTTTTCCGGTCGTCCGGTCAAGGTTGATGTCAATTCTGGAAGCGTCGCTTTTCGGTCACGTCCATCTGCACGAGCTTGCCTTCGTGAACGGTAAGCTGGATGGCTCCGAACCGAATTTTCGCCAGCGCCTGACGGAGAATCTCGAGCTGTTCAGCATTTGACCGGGGATGCGCGCATGTGTCCTGACCTGATGTGTCGATCTGCATTTCGTCCTCCTCGGATCGCCTGACTTTGACGTTAATATCCATTATAATACTAGTCATTAAGCAAGATAGTTTTGCTTTGATTGTTCAAAGCCGAATTCATTGTGCGACGTTTAGCCAGGCTAGGTCACAGCAATTGGTGCTCTTGGTGGGATCAATGTCTGGTTCGGTATTGAAAAGCTTCACATTTGCCCCGCAGCTTTGGCGGACGACAAGCAAAAAAGAGCCGAAAATTGGATCAAATTGCGGTGGCACACAAAGTTTCGTTGCTGCTGGCATATCCAGACCCCATTTCAGGTCGCGCTGCGAGTCGACCGGATTGGAATGCTGATCCCCACTAAATTGATAGACAAGAGTGCATTGAGACGAGTCGAATGGGATTTGCGACTAAACACCATTGTATAAGTAGAGAATAAGATCATCGACCCATTTGGCCGAACTGACGTTGGGTCACTTGCCCCTCAACAATTAACTGCGCCTGCCTTTGCGGGTGTCGACTAATTGTTCAAACCAAGGCATTTGATCGAAATGCCTGACGTTCCGACCAAGCCAGATTTCGCGATGCTCGTGCGCACATTCGGACGGATTGGCCTGATCAACTTTGGCGGTCCGGCAGGGCAGATTGCGCTGATGCACAAGGACCTGGTCCACGATCGCAAGTGGATTGCGGAGTCTGACTTTCTCCACGCCCGGAATTTTTGCCATCTTCTTCCCGGGCCGGAAGCGCAGCAACTGGCAACCTACATCGGCTGGCGCCTGCATGGGGTGAGGGGAGGGCTTGCGGCCGGGCTTCTGTTTGTCGCGCCCGGCGCGCTGGTCATGCTCGCGCTTTCGGCGCTCTATGCCTTTGCGGCGCATCTGGGTTGGTTTGCGGCACTCTTCCTCGGGATCAAGGCTGCGGTGCTTGCCATTGTCGTGCAGGCATTGCTTCGCATCGCGGGACGAACGCTGGATACGCATTTCAAGCAGGCGCTGGCTGTCGCTGCATTTTTCGCGCTTTTCCTGTTCAACCTGCCTTTTCCTCTCATCGTGCTGGGCTCAGGTCTTCTCGGTTTGATGGTTTCTGCCTGGCGTCCACAATGGCTGGTGAAGGCGCACCAGGTCGAGACGGAGAATGTTGGCGATCGGCCGAATTGGCGGTCGACTGCTCTCACAGTCTCTGTCTGGTTGCTGATCTGGTTTGCACCGCTGGCCCTGATCGGCATGGCCCTTGGCCCCGATCACATCCTTTGGAAGATTGGCGTGTTCTTCTCGCAGTTGGCCGTCGTGACCTTTGGCGGCGCGTATGCCGTGCTGGCCTATATGGCGCAGGAGGCCGTGCAGTCCTTTGGCTGGCTCCAGCCGGGCGAAATGGCGGACGGACTCGGCCTGGCGGAAACGACGCCCGGGCCATTGATCATGGTCACTCAGTTCGTCGGATTTCTTGCTGCCTTCCGCGCGCCGGAGCCGTTCACGCCGCTCTTGGCCGGTCTCGCAGGCGCAGCGCTGACCACCTGGGTCACCTTTGCGCCCTGCTTTCTCTGGATCTTTGCCTGCGCTCCGTGGATTGACCGCCTGCGTCACGCGACGCGCCTGAAAGGCGGGCTGGCAGCGATCACAGCCACAGTCGTGGGCGTGATCGGCAATCTCAGCGCGTGGTTTGCGTTGCATGTCCTTTTTGCCCGCGTCGACGTGATCGACGTCGGTGTCGCGCGGTTTTCCGTGCCGGTGTGGTCCAGTTTTGACGGGATCGCGGCAGCACTTGCGGCCCTGGCGTTCGTTCTGATGTTTGTCGTGCGATGGAATATCGTGCGCACGCTCGGCATCTGCGCCGGGGCTGGTTTGCTGGCCAGTTTGCTGTAAAGAGGGGACCGAGTTCGCCGCACCGCACAACGCGCCGGTTGACTTGCGCGGCGCCGCTTTCTAAGGGGAGCGCGCCTTGGCGGGGTTGCCCGTTTTCATGGCGGTTTTCCCTTAAACAAGCGGACGAATCGACATGGCTGCGAATGACCCTGAACAAGCCTCCAACGGCGCACAGGACCCTCGGCTGACATCGCTTGATGAACAGCTTCAAAAGGTCAGGCGCGCCGAGCACGAGCGAACGGCACCATCGGCCAGTCCGG
>JADYXV010000004.1 GCA_020853995.1 Novosphingobium sp. | reverse complement strand
TGAACACCGGGCTTGCAAGCGGGGCAAGGCCATTGATCTCGGTATGTGTTTTCGTTACCGCGCCTGTTATGTTGGGAAACGTCGCCAGAATGGTTGACTTGACCAGTCGGATATGGTCGTCGCCCTGGCTCTTTGCGTCCCCGCTGGCCGGGTTGCTGGCGTTCAGGTCTGATATGTAGGTTCCGGTCTCAAGGCCCATTTTTTGGCTCCAGAAATGACAAAACCCGCCGAAGCGGGTTTAATGCGGGTGAAATGAACGAAGCTCAAACCATCTTTGGCATGAACCCGATCTTTATCGGTTGGATCGGCGCTTTGTGCGTCCTGGCGCTAATCAACTGGCTGCGTGGCAAGTAGCCCGCTATACACCGCAGCCGGCCCGACTCTTTGACCCAACGGAACCGGGGGCGGCAACTGAAGCAGCGATCTCGGCACATTCAGTGCTTGCGATTGCTGCGTCCCGCGCAAAATTCCGTTGATAGTTGTGTCCAGCCCTGCCGGCAGTTTCCCGGCGATGGAATCGAGCATGGAAAGTCCGCGCCCGATCAACAAAGCGCCACTGTTGGAATTGTTTACCGCCGTGCCGGCCGGCTGCGCGGTCATCATCGTGCCAACACGCCCCACGGCTTGAAGATGCCGTATTTCCTCGGGCGAGAAAAACGCCGCCAACTTGCGTTCGCCTATGTTGTTCAGGGCCTTGTTGTAGCCAGCGGGCGAAAACTTGGTAACGTCCTCGGTTGCGTTGGTGGCCGACGATTTCAGGTGCGCGACGATGTTCTGCTTTACCGCCTGCAACGCAAGCGGGTCCATCGCCATCGCACGTCGCATCGCTTCAACGTCGCGCACCGTAGCCCCTTGCCCTGTGATGTACTGCTGCACGAACCGATCAGGCTGCGCGTCATCCAGGGCCGCCGCAAGGGCCGGCGTGCGCTCGACCCGCTGCATAAAGGCGCGGTTAGCCTGCCTAGCGCGGTTGAATGCTGCGATGGACTCGCCACCCAAAACAGCCGGAGATGGCGGGACTGTCCCGGCTACTGCCGGCAGTCCTCCCGGGTTCACCGCTGATGCCGGCCGCAATGGCGTTGCGTCCAATGCTTCGCGCACCTTTCCGAGTGCCATGCGTTGCTGACCGTCAGACGTGGCCCGCTGCAGCTTGCCGATAGCGGTTTTCAGCTGCTCGGCATAGTCAACCGTGAACGGCACTTCACCCGCCGCGATCTTGTTTAGGTGCGTCTCCACCGACTTCGGCAGAGCGCCGCCTAGCAACCCATCATCAAGCAACTGGCTTGCCGACCTTGTGAAAGCGGCCCCGTCCAATTCAGCCGATCTACCTGACGTGTCACGCGCAGCAGAGTAAAGCGAGTCAATACGGCCCTTAGACGCCGCCGCGTTGCTTCGGAGTGCCCCAAGTACCCGTTCGCCCGTTGCGAAGGCGTCAGGCGCGTTTGCGGCCCCTGCATCATCAAGCCTGCGAAGCAATTGCACCGTGTTCTGGTTTTGCAAGCTCGGCAAACGCTGCAAACCGGCGTCCGTGCTGTTTGCCCCTGTCTTGGCTAGGTTCATTTCCCGCGTGATCTGCACCGGGTCTTGTGTCAGCATGCCGCGCGTCGGCGTGGCCCCTACCGTCCTGAAGTCCAGCAATCGGCGAACTGCATCGGCGTTCAGTTGTCCACCGCCGTCCATAACCTGCGCAACTTCAGCGCGCATCGGCTGCTTGATGCGCTCCGGTATTGCGTCCCAATCAATTCCATGACGGCGCAAGACAAGCGATATTTGCTGATCGACTTGCCGGCTTTGAGTCGCCAATGGCTTGAGTGCATCAAGCTCTTTGCGGGCCACGTTTACAGCGCCTTTGCCTGCGCCGACCAATCCCTGCGCAGCCAATGGCGCCGCCACGCCACCAACAAGCGCCGCTCCAGCCTGCCACCACGGCCCCAAGCCAGCCTCGCGCGTGGACCCGCCAGCAAGACCAGCACCACCAGCAGATAACAATTGTTGCGTCTGGCTTGTGGAGAACAGTTGGCCCGCCTTGCCGGCGATGCCCGGAGCCGCCTGTGCCACTCGTCCCAATGAACCAAGCCCGCCAGCGCCAGCCATCAGCCGCGTTGCGTCACCAATCACGCGCTCGTTTGCACCAGCAGGCGAAGGAAGTCCAGCCCAATCAGCTAACTTTGTCGCCTGGACCCCTAGCGGCGTAGATTTCGGCGTGCGCTCTCCGGTGACAAGTTGCGACATGGTTGGCGCGCGATCCGGCGTCAATTTGTCCTGCACGTATCTGATCGGCTCTGTGAAAATTTGCGCAGCCTGCCCCAAGCCTTCCAATCCATAGCGCGCAGCCAATCCGACTTGCCTGCCGAAACCGCCGATAGCCTCTCCGGCCTGCACTGCCGCAGGCTTGTCGATCACCGGCTTTTGTTTGGCAAACTCTGCCTGCGCGTATGCCATAACCTCAGCCTCGGACGCCGTGTCTGGTGCGCTCACCTCAAACACCGACCCATCGGGCGCGTTGACGCGGTACTTAGCCATCACGGAACCCTTGTAATGCCCCAGCCATCATTTTTAGCTGGTTGAGCCTGTGGACCAAGAATGTCGGCCTCGTTCAGTTGGTTGCGCTGCGCGATTCCTTGGTACTCCGAACGCTTGGCGTTGTACTGCTTGACACTTTCGCCATAAAGTCGATCCGCAAGCGCTTGGAAGTCCTTGCGCTGCGATGGCGTTAACTTTGTGCCCTTCATGATGTTGGCGGCGTAATTTTCCAAACGGTCCATCGCGCCGGTCGCCGCCATCGCCATACCAAGCTCCGATTCCCGGACAACAGAGCCAGGATCAAGCAATTTCATAATCTTGGTTGCGCCCGCCAAGTCGCCGGCAGGGCTTGCCATCTTTAGCCCTTGCTGAATTTGTGAGTATGCGGATTGAACTTCTTGATGCGCCTTGTAGATCGGCTCACTGCGGAAGTCGCCGCGCAGTTTTAGCGTGTTGTCAAATCCCCTTTGCCCTGTGTTTACGCTGACGCTAGACGCCCCGGCCCTCTTGCGCGCCGTGTCCCACTGCTCGAACGTGCCTTGATAGCCTTGATCTTTGGCGTATTCGTACTCGCGCACAGCGGACGGCATCGATTCGGGTTTTTGTGGCGCAGAAAACAGCGGCTTAGACGGGTCCGCCTCGTCAACAAGCGTATCCCCGGCCCCGAGTTTCATCAACTTGCGGGTCGGCTTGATGCGCTGTTCCAGCTCAAGCGCGGCAATCGGGTCGATACCGGCCAGAGCCTTCGCGTAGCCCTCATAGTCGAACCTGGCAGGCTGTCCGGGAATGGCTGGCTGTGCGGACATCTGCAACTCGGGCGGCAGCAGGCCATTGATAGCACCAGTGGCCCCGCGTCCTTGTGTGGCGGGCGTCTGGAACCTGCCGGCCAACTCGCGCAGTTGCTTTGCCCTAGTAGCCGCATCGCCCTTCATTTCCATGTCGGACTGCATGCCCTGCATTTGCAATTCGATCATCTTGCGCTTCATCTCCCGGTCTTTTGCGCCGGTCAGCACTTGCGCGTAATCCGTGGCGCCGCGTCCGAAGTTGCCTTGCAGCAGCCCACCGGCTAGCGCCATGATCGCCTGCGATTGGGGATCGTCCCACGAATTTCCTAGGAGTGCCATGATTACATCCAAGGTTGTTTGTTGGCCCACGTCATGCCTGGGCTGGAGACAAAATTGCCACTTGATCCGCCGCCGCCGAATCCGAGGTTGCTCCCAATTTGAGCTCCTGCCAAAGCGCCGCCCATCACACCCAAAGCGCCGCCGCCTTGATTTGCCGATGTAGTCTGCGAACTGCCCAGTCCGCTATACGGACTGATCGTGTTGCTGTAGTTTTGCAGCGCGGACATCGGCGCATTCATGTTTGTCAATCCAAGGTTGTACTGCCCTTGACCGACACCATACGCGCCCTGAGTCCCGCTGTTGAAGATGTTTGCGCCCAGCCCGTACTGCTGCAAGTCCTGCCCGCGCTGCGCCGAATAGAAATTCTGATCGGCTTCATATCCACGGTTGTAAAGTGAAGCCGTGGCAGCATCCAGTCCGGTTTGAGCGTTACCAGCTGCAACACCTTCAGCTATGCCTTGCCGAGAACCGCCGTACTGTCCCGCCGCAGTCGCACCAGAGCGAATGCCTGGCATGACGTTCTGCGACAGGTTCTGATTCGACAGGTTCCGCAGGCTGGTTGCCTGCTGATCAAGATACGGGTTTTTCCCGAAGAAAGATGTGTTTTGCATGCTTGCTCCCTACCAGTAGCCACCCATGTCGCCATAGCCATCGTTGCCGATGCCACCGAACCCGCCACCACCTAAACCACCGCCAAGACTTGCGCCGCCCAGGTCGCCATAACCGCCGCCTAGCCCCATGTCGCCAGACAGTCCGCCATCAAAACCACCATATGTCGAACGGTCCTCGACTGGTGCGTTATTCGTGCGCGGATCGAACAGATTTGCCACCCGCCCGATGCTCACGCCTAACGGGCCATTCATCAGCCCTTGAATGTTCGAGCCGTAGGCCGTGGCCCCGTTGCCAAACAACCCAAGCCCGCCGCCGCCGTTGGCCGATTGACTCACATCACCGCCCCAATTGCCGTCCGTGATCCCGAGCGCCTCTAGCTGCTGTTTGACGCTGTTTTGCTGCGCCTGGTACGGTTGTGTGGTCGGCATCGCAAACGGCCCGCCTTGGGCCTGCTGTTGGCCACCTTGATAGCCGCCTTGATAACCACCGCCCTGCGGCCCGGAGCTAGTGAACGGGTTTCCCGCAATCGGCGCACCCATCAACCCCATGCCCAGGTTTTGCATGTGCGCATACCCCGGCGCAGCCCGGTTCAGTTGCGCCCACTGGTTGTTCATGCCAGTCGTCATCTGTGGTGTCATGCCGGAGCTGTTTTGGCTATACCACCTGTCGGCCATTGGTAAAACGCCGTTCGCGCCGTAGATGTATTGCGCCATGCGCGGGTCGATGCTGTTTTGCGTTGTCTGCTCGGAGTCAGACCCGCCACTACCTAGCAATCCACCAACGATTGGACCGATCAAACTTTCAAACATATTTGGCTCCTACCCTAGAAAATGCCACGCGCCGCCGTAATACCCATAGAACCCCTCGCCGCTTCCCGGGTTCCAATCAGTCCCGTCTGCATATCGAATCATTCCGCTGCGCGGCTTGCTCGGGGCTGCCGTGCTGGCGTCGAGCTGCCCATCGGCGAGCGTGTTCAAGCTCCCGGCCACTTGCTCCAACTGATCGCGCAAGAACGGTTGCAACTGTTTTGCGTCATCAGGAACCGGCCCTGGTTGGTATCTGCGGATTGACCCGCCTACTGGCCTCACCATTCTCCAGACTCCTCGACAATCACGTCATATGAGTCGAGCCGCCATGAAACGGCCGTGCCCGA
>JADYXV010000003.1 GCA_020853995.1 Novosphingobium sp. | reverse complement strand
GACGTATATGACTGGCGCGCTAGTGAAGTTGGGTCAGGGTCTTGCCAATGCGCTCAGCGGTCAACCGAATACGGGCTGGACTTCCTGGGCCGGTTTATGGGGCGGGCTGCTGACCGGTGCCGTGCTGGGTGCCTTTGCCCAAGACCGCATACCACTGGTCTGCCTTTGGCTGGCCGCCGGGTATTGCGCCGTCATGACGGCCATCGCATTCAGATTACCGGCGGAATCCTGAACAGCTTTTCGCGCGAAGTTGCGCCGCGCAACATTTCCACTTTTGATGGCGCAACGCCCAAGGCCTGCGCCAGCAATTCCAGCACGGCGGCGCTGGCTTTGCCATCCTCCGGCTTGGTTCGCACTTTCACCAGCACGCGCCCTTCGGCAATTTCCACGCCCTCGCTGCGCGCGCCGGGCGTCACCCGCACCGCCAGACGCCCTTCGCCATCGGCAAGCGCGCGCAAGGCCGATGCTGCGGGAAGATCAGCCTTCGGTCTGGCCAAGCACCGCCGCCTTATGCGCGTGGCCGTTGTGGACATAGTGTTGAACACCGCGCTGCATATCGACCAGCGCCGCGTCGGTCAGGTCACGCATGTAAGTGGCAGGACGCCCGCCCCACAATTGCCGCGTTCCAATCCGTTTGCCGCCGGTCAGCATCGCGCCTGCCGCCAGCATGCCATCGCTTTCAATCACCGCGCCGCTCATCACAATCGCGCCAAGGCCGATGAAACCGCGATCTTCGACAATGCAGCCGTGAACCATCGCGAGATGGCCCACCAGCACGTCTTCGCCGATGATCGTCGGGAAACCTTCAGGCTTGCCGGGCGCGGGGCTATCGACATGGATCACGCTGCCGTCCTGGACATTGCTGCGCGCGCCGATGCGGATGAAATTCACATCGCCCCGGATCACGCAGTTATACCAGATCGATACGTCCGGCCCGATTTCGACATCACCGATGATCCGGCATCCCGGCGCGATGAACGCGGTTTCATGGATGCGCGGGGTCTTGCCGTTGAACGGAATGATGGAAACATCTGGGTACATCATTATGCTCCCATCAGACGGGCAGCATGGGCCGCGTGATACGTCAGCACGCCCGAACAACCCGCGCGTTTGAACGCCACCAGCGTTTCGAGCACCATCGCATCACGATCAGCCGCGCCTGCGGCCACGGCGGCCTCAATCATCGCGTATTCGCCGCTCACCTGATAGGCGAAGACCGGCACACCGAACGCCTGCTTCACGCGGATGGCGATATCAAGATAGGGCAGGCCGGGCTTTACCATCACGCTGTCAGCGCCTTCGGCCAGATCGAGTTCAACCTCGCGCAGCGCCTCCTCGGCATTGGCAGGGTCCATCTGGTAGGTTTTCTTGTCACCCTTCAACAACCCGCTGGAGCCGACCGCATCGCGGAACGGACCATAGAACGCCGAGGCATATTTGGCGGCATAGGACATGATCTGGACGTTGACGTGGCCTTCGCCTTCCAAAGCATCGCGGATCGCGCCGATGCGGCCATCCATCATGTCTGACGGGGCGATGATATCGGCCCCGGCTGCCGCCTGATTCAGGCTCTGCCCGACCAGCATTTCAACCGTTGCATCGTTCAGCACATAACCTGCCGCATCGATCAACCCGTCCTGCCCGTGGCTGGTATAAGGATCGAGCGCGACATCGGTGAGCACGCCGATATCATTACCGCAGGCATCCTTGATGGCACGGATGGCGCGGCACATCAGGTTATCGGGGTTAAGCGCCTCTGCGCCATTTTCGCTACGCCGGTCTGCCTGCGTGTTGGGGAACAGGGCAAGGCACGGAATGCCAAGCGACACCGCCTCCTTGGCGCGCGCCACGATACCATCAACCGACCAGCGCGAAACGCCGGGCAGCGAGCCGATCGGGTCTTCCACGCCCTGCCCTTCGGTGACGAACAGGGGCCAGATCAGATCGGCGGGCGTGATGAGCACTTCGCGATGCATCGCGCGGCTCCAAGTAGTGGAGCGGGTGCGGCGCATGCGGGTTTGGGGATAACTGGTCATATGCCAAAGCCTAGCGTCTGCGCAGGCTTCGGGCAATCACCGGATGGCGCTATTGGCCTTGAGCGCGGTTATTTGCGACAGCTTGGATTTGAACGCTGCCAGTTGCGCCGGATCAACCGCTGCGCGGCGGGTTATCGAACTGACGGACAGGGGGTTCACCGTCTGGCCGTTGCGATACATTTCGTAGTGCAGGTGCGGGCCGGTGGAAAGGCCGGTGGAACCGACATAGCCGATAACCTGACCGCGCCTTACCGAAGTGCCGGGGCTCACCGCAATCCGGCTCATATGGCCATACCCCGTGCCTATGCCGCTGCCGTGATCGAGCCGTACATAATTGCCGTGGCCACCGTGCCAGCCGGCAAAAGATACGCGCCCATCAGTCGCTGCATAAATCGGAGTGCCCCAGCCTGCGCCGAAATCAACGCCCGCATGCATGCGCATATAGCCCAGAATCGGGTGGCGGCGCGCGCCATAGCCCGAGGTGATGTAACCGTTCACCGGCGCTCCGAACGCGCCGGTCGTTTCCTGCGAGCCTTGCGCCATGCTTTGCGCCGAATAAAACTCGCCATCATTGCCCCAGCGCAGCAATTGCACCACCGGCTTGCCGCCGCGAACCACGCTGGCGTAAACCAGATCGCCCGCCTGTGATTCACCGCTGGCCGCACGCCGGTTAGCGAAAACAAGGTCGAATTCATCGCCCGGTGCGATGTCTTCGAATGCCATGTGTTCATCGACCGCGCGCAAATAGGCCTGCACCGCGCTGGCAGGCGCACCTGCAGCGCGGGCCGAGCGATAGAGGCTGCCGCCGACGATGCCGCGAATACGCATCGGCGCTGAATCAATCGCAATGGCGTTGCTGGCCAAAGCCAGTTCGCCACCGCTGCGCTTTACATCCAGCGCCAGATCGAAACGTGGACGGAATGAAAGCTGTTCGAGCGGGCGCGGTTCAGCTGGCGATGATCGTGCGCCCAGCCGGATGGTAAAGCGTGTGCCGGGTGAAATGGCATCGGGCTTCACTTGTCCGCTGATCAAACCGAGCACGCGGGTAATATCGCCATTGGCCAGCCCTGCGCGTTGCAACATGCGCGGGAAACTGTCGCCTGCACCCAGCGTCGCGGTCAGTTCGACACTCGGCCTTTCGGGCGCTGCGGCAAGCGGAATGACAGCGGCGTTGGCAATCACATGCCGCCCGTTGTCCGCGCCATAGGCAAGCGGCCGCAGACCCTGGACGCGTAATTCATCGCGCGCCTGATCATCCAGCACGGTCAATGGCGCGGCTTGCAAGGGCGCAAAGGTGGGCCAGAACATGAAGGCTGCGGCACCAAGCCCCAGCATGGTTCCAAACCCGCGAAACCAGCGCGCGCTGCCAATGTCTTCGGCCAGATCGGGGACGAGATCCTGCCGGGCAAACCAGCGTTCAATCCGGGCGCGGACGGTGTCGATAGGGGGATCGGCTAAAAAGCCGGGTCGTTCAGGCTCTGGCATCACCCGTGATTCGGGCGGGCGCGCGGGGGCTGTGCGCAGGCCAAAACCCTGCGCCACGCCGGTCCCGGCAAAGGCCATCATCTGATCTCGCGGTGTGAACACGTTGCGTCCTGTACCCTGTCATCGTCCGCACTGCACGTTCAAGGTTAATTCTTGGTGAAATCGCTTCATTTGAACGATGGGGCCAGCCCAATCAGAAAGGGCGGGAGTTGCCCCCCGCCCTTTCGTTTGTTGTCATGCCACAAGTATCAGGCCGCAAGCATCACGCCGGTTGCGGGCTGGCCGATCCGCCGAACTTCTTGCCCGCGCGCGGTACAGCAGAACCTTGTGCCGAGATTGGTCGTGATGGACCGCTGGGGTTTTGCGGACGATCGATCTTTCCGTTTTCGATCAGGTCCTTGATCTCGTCGCCAGTCAGCGTTTCGTATTCCAGCAGGGCCTGGGCCAGCAAGTGCAGCTTATCTTCACTGTCCTTGAGGATTTGCGTGGCACGGGTGTGTGCACCTTCGACCAGTTCGCGGATTTCGCTGTCGATGAGCTTGTTGGTTTCGGCCGAATTCATCGTGCGCGGCGAACCGCCATAGCCGAGATAGCCTTCCTGCGATTCTTCATATTGCAGCGGGCCGAGCTTTTCCGACATGCCCCATTTGGTCACCATGTTGCGCGCCAGCGAGGTTGCGTACTGGATGTCCGATGATGCGCCCGATGATACCTTGTCATGCCCGAAGATCAGTTCTTCGGCCACGCGCCCGCCCATCGAGACCGAGAGGTTCGCGTGCATCTTGTCACGGTGATAGGAATAGCTGTCACGTTCCGGCAGACGCATGACCATGCCCAGCGCACGACCGCGCGGGATGATCGTGGCCTTGTGGATCGGGTCTGATGCCGCTTCGTTGACCGAGACGATGGCGTGACCGGCCTCATGATAGGCGGTCATCTTCTTTTCATCGTCCGTCATGACCATGGAGCGGCGTTCCGCGCCCATCATGACCTTATCCTTGGCGTCTTCAAATTCCTGCATGGCGACAAGGCGCTTGTTGCGGCGCGCAGCCAGCAGGGCAGCTTCGTTGACAAGGTTGGCAAGATCGGCGCCCGAGAAGCCCGGAGTTCCGCGCGCGATGGTGCGCGGGTTCACGTCGGGTGCCAGCGGCACTTTCTTCATGTGGACCGAAAGGATCTTTTCGCGGCCTTCGATATCGGGGATTGGCACCACAACTTGACGGTCAAAGCGGCCCGGACGAAGCAGCGCAGGGTCAAGCACGTCAGGACGGTTGGTTGCCGCGATGATGATGATGCCTTCGTTGGCTTCAAAGCCGTCCATTTCTACCAGCAGCTGGTTCAGCGTCTGTTCGCGTTCGTCATTCGAATTGCCGAGGCCATGGCCACGATGGCGACCGACCGCGTCGATTTCGTCGATGAAGACGATGCATGGTGCGTTCTTCTTGGCCTGTTCGAACATGTCGCGGACACGGCTCGCGCCGACACCGACGAACATTTCGACAAAGTCCGAGCCGGAAATGGTGAAGAACGGTACGCCTGCCTCACCCGCAATGGCGCGGGCGAGCAAGGTCTTGCCGGTGCCGGGGCTGCCGACCAGCAGCGCGCCCTTGGGGATCTGGCCGCCCAGCTTGGAAAAGCGGGTGGGATCGCGCAGAAACTCGACGATTTCTTCCAGTTCCTCACGCGCTTCGTCAATGCCGGCAACGTCATCGAAGGTGACTTTGCCCGACCGTTCGGTGAGCAGCTTGGCCTTTGATTTGCCAAAGCCCATTGCGCCCGATCCGCCGCCCTTTTGCACCTGGCGCAGCGCGAAGAATGCAACGCCGAGGATAAGCAGGAACGGCAGCGAATTGACGAGAATATACATCAGCATGTTGGGCTGTTCAGCCGCCTTGCCTGCATATTGCACGCCGTTGTCCTGAAGCAGGCGGGGCAGATCGGAATCGCCCGGAACCGGCACGGTGGCGAACTGGCCACCATTCTTGAGCGTGCCACTGATCCGTTCGGGCGCAATTTCAACCGAGCGGACAAGGCCTTCACTGACCTGGCTGCGGAATGCCGAATAAGGAATGGTCGTTGCAGCCTGATCGGTGCGCGGACCGAACATCGATACCACCAGCAGCAGCGCAAGGAATACGCCACCCCAGACGAGGAGGCTCTTGATCCATGGGTTACCCTGGGGTTGATCGTCGTTCATCGAAAGTCTTTCCGGATTCGCGCCCGGGGGGCGCTGTTAAGACCAATGTAGGTTCGTAACTATGAAACACAATATAACGCAGCATCCGTTTTTGAGCGACCTGTCCTGAGGTCAGGTGCGGCGGTCTGGCGCACGGGTGAAACGCCATGGCCGATTGCGCGCATCGCCCTTTACCCCGCCGAGCGTGGAAACCCCCGCAGACCGCAGCGTTTCAAGCCAGCGGACAAGCTCAGAACCACGCGGGGTCGGCGCTGCAAAGGCGTGGAGAATACGCTCCAGCACGCGCAGGGACAGGGCATTTGGTACATGATCGGGTGCGTTCCACGTGAAACCATCGGCTGCGGGAGTCACGTCGGTCCAGAGTTGGTCGGTGGCCCAGTCCAGAGCCAAATCGGCATCGGCGAGGTGCTGGGCCGATGCTGCAAATCCCTGAATCTCAAGGACATTGCTTGACGTCATGAAGTCACGAATGCGCACACGCTCATACGACGGATCATGATTCGAGGGATCGTGCGCCGCAATTATCCCTGCATTTTCAACGATTTCGACAAGTTCGGACCGGCGCCATCGAAGGAGTGGCCTGAGGAGGGGTAAGGGGGTGTCGGGCGGGTATCCGAGGGGGGTTCGCGGTCGCATCCCCGCCAAGCCGCGCAAACCGGCGCCGCGATTGAGCCGCATGACCATCGTTTCAGCCTGATCATCGGCATGGTGCGCGGTGACCAGCGCAACAAGGCCGTGATCGTGCGCCCATTGGACCATTGCGGCATAACGGGCATGGCGGGCGCGTTCCTGAACCGCGCTGCCCTTGGCGAGCGACAGGGTGAGCGTGGAGTGGGCAATGCTGCGTTCAGCGCAAATGCGGGCCACCATCGCGGCTTCGTCTGCACTTTCCGGTCGCAAGCCATGATCGACCGTGACGACGCGAAAGTTGCGCGGCGCAACTTCGTGAAACAGCAATAGCAGCGCCAGACTGTCAGGCCCGCCCGATACCGCAAGGCCGACCTTGCCCATTGGCGCAATTGCATTCCACGATGCGGCAAATCGCGCGGCAGCAGCGGGATTCAGGCGGTGTGTGCCCTGGTCGGTGCGCTCGCCCATATGTCGCCCGCGATCATTTGCACTTCACCGACGCGCGCGCGTTATCATATTGCGTCTTGATCCGTCCGGCGACTTCGGAGGGATATGTCGCGGCCAATTCGGAAAAAGCACCGCATGCCTTTTCGGTGTCCTTGAGCTTGACCATAGCGACACCCAGATAGAGCAAGCTGTCTGGCGCGCGCGTGCCCTTTTTATCGGCCAGGTAGTTCTGAAGGAAGAACTGCGCAGCCGTACCGGGCTTGCCGTCATCCAGCCATGCGCGGCCAAGCAGGTTGCGGCCAAGGCTGATCATCTTGTGCTTGGGATAGCGGTCCACGAAGATCTGCAATTGCTGCTGCGCTTCGGGATAGAACTTGGCCTCCCACAGACGGAAGCCATACATGTATTCGTTGGCCCCGGCATCACCGTCAGTAGGCTTTTCAATGGCCTGAACGGCAGCGACGCGTGTGGCAGAAGGTGTGAGCGGTTTGGCCGTCGCAGGTTTGGCCGTAACGGGCGCAATCGCCGCCGGTTTTGCAACGACAGCAGGTTTTGGCGCGACTGTCGTTGCAGAAGGCGTAGCAGAGGACGTGGTGACAGGGACTTCGGGTTCAGCCGAGGGCGGCGCAGCGGCAAGTTCCAGCTTAGCCAAACGCTCTTCCATTTTGGCAGAACGATTCTGGCCTTCTTCGATTTGGGCAGTAAACCGCGCCAATTGCGCCTCGACCGCATCCATTCGTGCAAGCAAATCCGATACCGCAGGCGCGGCAGGTGTTCCGGCGGGCGTTGTGACTGATTGGCCTGCGGTAATTTCGGGCACGAAAGTCTTGCCGACGCCTTCGGGGAAAACCTTGCGCTGGACCGCGCGGATTTCAGCCTCGATCCGGCGCAAGCGCATTTCGGGATCAACCTGAGTGGTTGCGGCCTTGGGTGCGGTTTGTGCCATGAGCGGCGCTGTGAACGGGGCGGTCAGCCCCAACGCGATAGCAACAAGCGGAAGTCGTCCGCGCAACTTGATGGTCATTGTCATTCCCGTGCAATTGCGGCGTGCAATGCCGAACATCACACGCCTCAAACCCCAATCGCTTGCAGAGTGCCGTAGTCTGGCGCGCAAGTCGAGATAGGGTGAGTTACATTGTGGTGGAAGCAGGCGGAGTTTCTGCAAGCGGTGCTGGCGCACTATCGGCCGCAGGGACGGTTACAGTATCTTGCGCTGGACGCCGCGCAACTTCACGGCGCGGGCGCGTATTGGATGCAGTTGGCGAAGATGCCCCTGATTGCGTGGCATTTACTGCCGGAGCAGTTGTTGCTGCGGCAGTCGGTGAAGGTGCAGGGACAGGTTCTTTTCCACGAGCCAGCAATGCTGCGGCGCTGACCGGAACATCTTTGACGAGGCCTTCTGCTTCCGCAATGCGCGGCACCGGCTGACCACCGACGGTAATCGACAAAGCATCAGGGCGCGCGGTGCGCAGCATCGGCGCTTGTGCGCCAGACGGGATCGTGAACGATTCCCCCATTGCCAGCTCCTTTTGCAGGATCTGCTGGCCCTGCCCGTCATAGAATTTTACCCAGATACGTTCTTCCGTGGCGGTGAACACAACCGGTCCGTTTGGCGTTGCAGCGGGCAAGGGCACAACGGCAACTTGCGAGGTGCTGGCAGCGGGCTGTTCGTCGCTGATCAGCGAGGGCAGATCGGCCGATGGCAGATAGTAGCTGCGCCAGAATACAAGGCCCGCCAGCGCAATCGCCATGACAAGACCTGCGGCCAGCCAGACCGTCAATCGCGTGGGCGTTTTTGCCGGATCACCCACTTCGAACTGGTTCAAAGCGCGCGGTGGCGGAGCGGGGGACTGTTGATCAAGTTCAGCCCGCACGGCTTCGGTGATGGCCTTGTCATCAAGCCCGACGGCGCGGGCGTATGTCTTGGCAAAGCCGATCGCATAGGGCCGTCCCGGCAAAGCGGCATAATCGCCTGCTTCCAAGGCGACCAGATGGCGGCTGGTAACGCGGGTCAGCGCCGCAAGCTGTTTGATATCCAGCCCCGCACCTTCGCGCGCGGCACGCAGAGTTTCGGCCACGCTTGGACGGCGTGGTTCACCCGCAGGCACCGGGGTGGAATCAGCATTGGTGATGTCTTGCAGACCTTCGGCTTCCGCCAAGGGATAACTCCCGTAATATTGCTTATAAGCATTGCAACCCAGTGTGAAGAAATCGCGGCAATGCAGATAAAGTCAACGGCAATTAACGAAAACGCCCCATTTCAGCGATGAAATGCCCGGATCAAGACATCAATCGCATTCAATACCCCTGGCAGCTGCCCATTCAGCCAATGCTCCGCGCAAATCGTGTGGTGGATTGGCAAGCCATCCATCCATCGCTGCACGAATTTCGTTTACATCAACTTTGCGCACCAGTTCTTTGACCGGACCCACCGCAGCAGGCGTAATCGACAGGCGCGTGATGCCGAGGCCAAGCAGAGCCAGGGCTTCCAACCTACGCCCGCCCATTTCACCGCACACCGTCACATCGGTGCCATAAGGCGCAACATTCTGCACAACGCGCCGCAAAAAGCGCAGAATGGCAGGCGACAGCCAATCGTAGCGCTCTGCCAGTTTGGGATTGGCGCGATCTGCGGCAAACAGGAACTGGGTAAGATCGTTCGTGCCGATGGACAGGAACGACAACTTTGGCGCGAGAATGTCGAGGCATTCGGCCAGTGCCGGGACTTCAAGCATCGCGCCATAGCGGATGGCTTCGGGGATCAGCTTCTTCTGTTTGCGCAAAAAGGCAAGCTGGCCTTCGAACACCTCTTTGGCGGCGTCAAATTCCCAGGGTTCTGTCACCATCGGAAACATGACATTCAGCGTTCGCCCGCCTGCGGCTTCAAGCAAGGCGCGGGCCTGGACTTTCATCAGGCCGGCGCGCTCAAGCGCGACACGCAGCGCGCGCCAGCCCATTGCGGGGTTTTCCTCGTTCAGGCCATCGTTGTGGCGCAGATAAGGCAGCACTTTATCCCCGCCGATATCGACCGTGCGGAACACTACCGGACGATCCCCAGCCGCATCCAGCACATCGCGGTACAGCCGGGTCTGGCGTTCGCGCGAGGGCAACGTCGCCGAGACGAGGAACTGGAATTCGGTGCGGAACAGGCCGATCCCGTCAGCGCCGGTCATATTCAGCATCGGCGTATCATCGCGCAAACCCGCATTCATCAGGACCGTAATGCGCTGGCCATCGCGGGTGAACGGTTCGACATCGCGCATGGTGATGTAATGCGCCTGTCGTTCGCGGTTTTTGGCAAAACGCGCTTCGAACGCCTCGATCAGGCTGGGCGCAGGGCGCACGTCAACCACGCCCTGATCGCCATCGAGCAACAGATGATCGCCCTCGCGCACTTTGCCGCGCAATGCGCGCATGCGGCCCACCACGGGAATACCCATCGCGCGCGCCACGATGACGACGTGCGCGGTGAGCGAGCCTTCTTCGAGGATCACGCCCTTCAACCGGCGGCGATCATATTCGAGCAGTTCGGCAGGCCCGAGATTGCGCGCAATCAGGATGGCATCGCCTTTAAGGCCCATTGTGGCCGCCGTGCCGACCTGCCCCGAAACCGTGCGCAGCAAACGGTTCGACAGGTCTTCCAGATCGTGCATCCGGTCTGCCAGCAGCGGATCATCGATCTGGCGCATGCGCATGCGGGTACGCTGCTGCACGCGTTCAATCGCGGCTTCTGCGGTCAGCCCTGAATCAATCGCATCGTTGATCCGGCGCGACCAGCCTTCGTCATAGGCGAACATGCGATAGGTTTCGAGAACCTCCTCATGCTCTCCGCCCACGCCGAATTCGGCCTGGCTGGCCATGCGATCGATCTGTTCGCGCATCTTGTCGAACGCGAGATAGACCCGCTGGCGCTCGGCCTCGGTATCTTCGGCAACGACATGTTCGATGGTGACGCGCGGCTGGTGGAACACCGCCACCCCGCTGGCGAGGCCTTTGACCAGCGTCAGGCCGGTGATCCGGTCAGGCCCGGTAAGGTGCGCGGGCACGCCCAGCGTTTCTTCGTCATCGATCAGTTCGGCATTGGCGATCAGTTCCGACAGCACCATCGCCACGGTTTGCAGCGCCTCGATCTCGACCTCTTCATAGCGGCGCGGTTCGACATGCTGGACCGCCACCACGCCCACCGCGCGTTCGCGCCGCACGATGGGGACACCGGCAAAGGAGTGGAACTTTTCCTCACCCGTTTCCGGACGGAACGCAAAATCGGGGTGCGCGGCTGCTTCGGCAAGGTTCAAAGTTTCGACATTGCCCGCAATCGTGCCGACAAGACCTTCGCCTGTGGCCAGCCGCGTGACGTGGACCGCCGCCTGGTTCAGCCCGCGCGTGGCGAACAATTCCAGCATGCCTTCGCGCAAAAGATAGATCGAACACACCTCGGAATCGAGGTTTTCGCCAATCACTTCAACGATCTGGTTCAACTTGGCCTGCGCATTGGCGCGCGAGGCCATGACCTCGTGCAACGAAGTGAGGATCTGGCGGGCGGCGGCGACGGCACTTAGCATGATCATCAATTACATTAGCGCGCACCGTTTGGGAATGTCGTGTGAAAACCGATGTGGTGGGGAAATGCCTTCAGCATTCGTATGCGGGGGCGTTGTGCTTACACACACACGCCGCCCCAAACCCAAACCCATTCATTCCTTTTGCAAACGCAATCGCCGTAAACCCACCCCCAGCCCCTCCCTTGAGGGAGGGGAGCGAGACTTATTGAGCCAAAGGCGAAATTAGTCGCAGCGGGGAGGGTGTCCGAACCTATCGTGTTCAACACCCCAAACCAAAAGAGCCGCCCGGGCGGGGCGGCTCTCTGCTGATCAAAGTGGGCGCGGCATCAATGCAATCGCGACAGCTCTTCTTTGATCTTGAGCTTCTTTCGCTTGAGTTGGGCCAGCAATTTTTCGTCGGGGAGGGGTCGGGTCATTTCTGCGTGGATCTGCCGTTCGAGACCGGCGTGCTTGGTTTGAAGAGCGCTGATATGCGTCGATTCCATGCGTGTCCTCCTTAAGGGTGGGTGCCCCCGTCAGAAACCCGCACAGGCCAACCCCGTGCGGGGCGGCGCTGTCTGGCGGCGGATTGCGTGAAATGAATCCGACTCAGCAGCCAGCGCGTTGTCATGCTCCCACATTCGCCGTATCTTGCAAGACAAACCGCGCCGGGGTGCATTTATTACGGGTTAGACCGTAAGCTGTGTTAACAACCGGTTTCTTCGCGGCATCCGGTCGATCGTGGGAGTATTGCGAAACGTGACTGAAGAGGAAATGCGCAAGCGGCTTGCCACATTGCGCCTTGAACACCGCGACCTTGATGCAGCAATCGATGCCCTGACCGGCGCGGGCGCGCGCGACCAGTTGCAGATTGCCCGCCTTAAAAAGCGAAAATTGCTGCTGCGTGATCAGATCGTCATGATCGAGGACTATCTCATCCCTGACATTATTGCATAATATCAACATTTTGTGATGAAATCAGACATATATCTGCCGCACTGCAACATGTCCCGTTAAGAAACGTCCAAGGATTGCACACAGGCTAGGCTGATCACCGGCTAGCGGTCTGGCGATTGCCAGCTTATGCGAAAAACCCATGGCCCTTATGCCCAGCCTTAACCCGCGCATCGTTGAAGCGCTCTATACCGAAGCCTTGTGCCTGGCAGACAATGTGCGCGCCCGGTTTGAACGGCAGCGGCACGTCCTGGCTGCGCAAGCCGGCAATGATGCTGGTAACGAAGCTGGCAACGAAGCTGGTGAGGATCTGCACCGCGTCCAGATATCGTGCGAGGCACTGCGAACGACGACGCGGGTGATGCATTGTCTGGCATGGCTGCTTAACCATCGCGCCTATTTTGCGGGCGAACTTTCGGAACTGCAATTGCGCAGGCACGGACGGCTGATCGCCAATTTTCCCGCCAGCGAAGCCGACATCGTGGCCACCCTGCCCGATGACGTGCGCGAGATGGTAATCGAAAGTGAACGCCTCTACGAACGCATCCAGCGGCTGGAGCAGGCATGGCGAACAACCGGCCTTTCCGGCGAAAGCGCAGTGCGGCGCTTGCGCGAACGGCTGTCGCACGCCGTGGGTGATGCGGCTTAGGTGACGTTTGGCGGAAGGGGTTGAGGTTGGGCTTCCACCCTCTGAATATGCAAACCACCTTGCGGCAAGCCCGAAAACTCCCCGGCTAAGCGCGAACCACATCTTTTGCCGCACATATCACAGGAAAGCCCGACCCTGGGTCAAGTCCGGGACGACGATAAACTGGATGGCGGCTTTTTGGCTTGGGATGTTTGCGTTGGATGGCCGGAAGTGGTGGTAAGCGGGCAAGAACTCTGCATTTGGCAACAACCGGCTTTTCCACAGCGGCATCGGCAGATCGGCAGACGATTTGCCGTTCCGAAAACCGCCTTGGCGGTTCTACACGCGTCTCGACGCCCCGATCAGCCGTATGTATTCTTGGAAGAGGTCTGATACGGGGAAGAACCACATACATGAGCGAAACCTGCGAGAATTGCGGCACCAAGATCACCAGCCCGGGCATGTTATCCGACGGCAACCCCCGCTATCCTGAGGAAACAATTGCTCGCTTCAACGCAGCGACTGGTCAGTCGATTGTAGAACTGTGCCGCCGGTGCGGGCCTGATGTGATTACAGCCGCGCGCATGGAACTGACCGTCGAGTTAGAGAAGTATCAAGGGATCGTGGACGCCAACGTGCAGGTCTTTCCAATGACAACGACTGACCACCTCCCTGCCGCCGCGCGTTGGCTTGTAAGGGGACTTGTCACAGCAAACGTGGCCGTGGGCACAGGCATTTTCAACGAACTAAGCCAAGGCTTGACCGACTTGTTGGGAGCCACCACGACAACCTCGGGTATGGCCCTGAAAGTGAACAAGGGCGAGGCCGCAGCCCGCGCGATCCTTTACCGTAAGGCGTTAGCGATGGACGCCAACTTCGTTATCGGCGTCGACCTAGATTATGGGAACACCGTCAACAATGCCGCCACAGTTAATATGCAAGGCACCGCGATCTGGGTGGAGAACCTCGAAGCAGTGTTGGCACCGGAGCAGATTGAGGACGTAAACGCATTTCTACAGTTTCATAAGGACGCTGTCCGGCTCACCGAGAAGCTCACCTCGTTGCCCAACGCTTGACCTCAGAACCGGACAATACGGGACCGCGTGGCGATCTTGATCAATCGGCGACTAGCAAGCAATACCCCCTCAAACGCACCCAATCCCCTTAGCCCACCTCCAGCGCTGCTCCCAAGGCAGCTACTTCGTCTTCGCTGAACCATAGCCCCAGTTTGGAGCGCCGCCACAGGACGTCGTCGGTGGTGCGTGCCCATTCACGGGTGGTGAGGTGGTTCAGTTCGGCTTCGGTGAAGCCTTGGCCGAAATGCCGCCCCATATCACCGCGCACAAAGCCCAAGGCCTCGGTGCCATAAGCGCGGGCGAGGCGGTGGACGGTGGGGCGGGACAAGTGTTGCGCCTGGGCCAGGATTTCCTGTTCCACCGGCGCGGTATTGTCGGCCTCGTCCAGACCGTCGGGGGTGAAATCACCGCCGGGCAAGGGCGCGGTGGCGGTCCAGCCGGCGTTTTCCATGACGCCAAGACGTTCCAATGCGGCCTCTGCCAGCGTGCGATGCGTGGTGATCTTGCCGCCCAGCACGGTGAGCAGCGGGGCGGAGTGGTGATCAGTGCCGCGATCCAGATCGAACCGGTAACCCCGCGTCGCAGCTTCCGGACGGCCCGATCCATCATCGGCCAGCAGGCGCACGCCCGCAAAAGTGTGGACCACATCTGTGCGCTTCAAACTGCGGCGGAAATACTGGTTGGCGGCATTAAGGAGATAGGCGATCTCGGCCTCGCTGGCCTGCGGGGGGTCTGCGTCGGCACCTTCTTCACTATCGGTCGTGCCGATCAGGGTGAAGGCATATTGCCACGGAATGGCAAAGCACACGCGCCCGTCTTGCAATTGCAGAAACAGAGCGCGCGGATCATCGTGCAGGCGCGGCACCACGATGTGCGAACCGCGCACGCGGCGCAGCAGGCCGGGGCGCGGCGCGTGGGCCGTGTCCATTACCTGCCCCACTTGCGGTCCGGCGGCGTTGACCGTCATGGCGGCGTGGAAAGTTTCACCGCCTGCTTCGATGCGCCACAAATGGCCTTCGCGCGTCAACTTGGTCACCGCGCAGCGCGTGCGCACATCGGCCCCGCGATCTGCCGCATCGCGCGCCAGCAGCACTACCAGCCGCGCATCATCCACCCAGCAATCGGAATATTCAAACCCGCGCCGAACTTCGGGCTGAAGACCCATGCGGCCTTCCAGCTTCACCCGCGTGGTGGGCGGCAAGGCCTTGCGCCCCCCGATCCGGTCATAAAGCCACAAGCCGGAGCGCAGCATCCACCACGGACGGCCTTCGGGCACGATGGGCAGCACGAACCGCATCGGCCAGACAATATGCGGAGCCTGCCGCCACAGCACTTCGCGTTCGTGCAACGCCTCGGCCACCAGCGCAAATTCGCGGTGCTCAAGATAGCGCAAACCGCCGTGGATCAGCTTGGTCGATGCAGACGAAGTGCCTTGCGCCAGATCGCCACGTTCCAGCAGCAGGACGGAAAGCCCGCGCCCGGTGGCATCACGCGCAATCGCCGCGCCATTCACGCCGCCGCCGATCACGGCGAGATCGTAGTTGGTCTGCATCACGGGCAGTGTGATACGCCGCAAGCGAATGCGCAAGGTTGCATGGATGCCGCGCAGTCCCCATAGCAGAAGGCATGGCCCAAATGCCCCCCATCCCGAACCGCGAAGACTGGCCCACCGGCCTGTCCGAACAGCTTGAGCCGCTGGTGCGGCGCGTGCTGGCCCCCAATCCTTCGCCTTATACCTTCACCGGCACGCAGACCTATATCGTGGGCGCAGGCGCAGAAGTGGCCGTGATTGATCCCGGGCCGGATGATACAGGTGCGGCAGGCCACGCCGATACCAATGGCGCGGGCCATGTCGAGGCGATCCTGAAAGCGGTGGGTGATGCGCGCATCGTGGCGATTGTCTGCACGCACACGCACCGCGATCACAGCCCCGCATCGCGCCCGTTGCAGGCGGCAACCGGTGCACCGATCATCGGCTGCGCTCCGTTGGCACTGGTCGATGATGGCCCGCGCGCCGATGCCGCGTTTGATGCTGAATATATGCCCGATCGCGTGCTGACCGATGGCGAAAGGCTTTCCGGTGATGGCTGGACATTGGAAGCGGTGGCAACGCCCGGACACACCAGCAATCACTTGTGCTACAGCGTGGTAGAGAGCGGCGCGCTGTTTACCGGTGATCATGTGATGGGCTGGTCCACCTCGGTCGTATCCCCGCCCGATGGCGATATGGCGGCCTATATGGCCAGCCTGCAAAAGCTCTATGACCGCGAAGACCGCGTGCTCTATCCCGCGCACGGGCCGCAGATCGATAATCCGCGCCAACTGGTGCGCGGCATGCTGGGCCATCGCCGCCAGCGCGAACGCCAGATTTTGCGCTTGCTGGAAGAGGCTGGACCGCACGTCATTCCCGCCTTCGTCGCGGCCATGTACAAAGGCTTGGATGAACGGCTGCATGGCGCGGCGGGGCGTTCGGTGCTGGCGCATCTGATCGATCTGGAACGGCAAGGCCGCGTGGCCGTTAGGGGTGAACAATGGATGATCCAACCCTGAACCCTTCACCCCCATCTGCGGTCCTACCGCATCATCAGACAACCTTGGCGCGCGCATCGATGCTGCCGTGGGGGCTGTTCTTGCTGGCCTTGGCTGCGGCGGTGTTCCTTGGCTGGAAGCTGTTGCAGCCCGAAGACATTGGCGATCCGCTGACCACCAGCCTTGTTGCATTTGAAAAACAGGACAAGCTGACCGTGTTCAGCGCGGAATTGGCGCCGGTCGTTTCCAGCGATGATTCACGGCTGTTCGGGCTGGTCAATTCCAAGCAAGTGGCAGTGATTCCGGCGCGGGTGGATTATACGATCAACCTTGCCGCCATCGGGCGTGAGCGGCTATCGTGGAATGCGCAAACGCAGACATTGGGCGTGAAATTGCCGCCTCTGACAGTAAGCCGCCCCAATCTTGACGAGGCACGCGCGCAATATCTGCGCGATGGCATCTGGATCAGCCGTGAGGCGCAGGACAAGCTGACGCGTGACAATACCAAGCTGGCAGAAGGCCAAGCCATTGCCCAGGCCGGAAATCCGGTGCTGATGAACCTTGCGCGGCAATCTGCGAAGGAAGCAATCAGCCAGAACCTTTCGATCCCGCTGCAAGTTGCCGGCTATACCAAAGCCAAAGTCGTCGTCACTTTCGACTGACCGATAGGACCATTCCTATTGCGGGAGCGCCAAGCGGTCACTAAGTCCGCGGTTCGGCCCTGCATGATCCGCCGGGCGGGAGAACGTGACGTCATGACTGCTCAACCGACCAACCTTGCCGGCCTTGACCTGCGCGCCGAGATCGACCGTTTGCGGATTGAGCGCAAGGCGGTACTCCTTGCCCACTATTACCAACGTCCGGAAATTCAGGATCTGGCCGATTTCGTGGGCGATTCACTGGAGCTTTCGCGCAAGGCCGCAGCCACTGATGCCGAAGTGATCGCGTTTTGCGGCGTGAAGTTCATGGCCGATACGGCCAAGATCCTTTCCCCGCAGAAGATCGTGGTCCTGCCTGATCTGGATGCCGGATGCAGCCTTGAAGATTCGTGCCCGCCCGACAAGTTCAAGGCCTTCCGCGAAGCCCACCCCGATCATATCGCGCTGACCTACATCAACTGCTCCACCGAGGTGAAGGCGCTGTCCGACGTCATCGTGACGTCATCGAGCGCAGAGACGATCCTTGCGCAAATCCCGCCCGAACAGAAGATCATCTTCGGCCCGGACCGTCACTTGGGCGGATACCTGAATCGCAAGTTCGGGCGCGATATGCTGTTGTGGCCGGGCGTGTGCATCGTGCACGAAGCGTTTTCGGAAACCGAACTGCTCAAGCTCATGGCGCAGCATCCCGGTGCGCCGGTAGCAGGTCACCCCGAATGCCCGCCGCACATCATCGATCATTGCGATTACGTGGGTTCCACCAGCGGCATCCTGCAATTTGCCAAGACGTTCACCGGCGATACGCTGATCGTGGCGACCGAACCGCACATCATCCACCAGATGCAACTGGCGATCCCGGACAAGACCTTCATCGGTGCGCCGGGCGCCGACGGCAACTGCAACTGCAACATCTGCCCCTACATGGCGCTGAACACGATAGAAAAGCTCTACATCGCCCTGCGCGATTTGCAGCCCCGCATAGAGATTGAAGAACCGCTGCGTCTGGCCGCGAAAAAGAGCCTCGACCGCATGCTCGACATGGCCAGCGGCACCGTCGGCATGGGCGATCTTGGGGCGCGGCCGTTTGGGGGTTAGGTTTTATCCTGCGGCGATTACCTGACGCACTTTGTCCGGCTCGGCCTCGATCACCTTAAGATAAGCGCGAACGGCGGGCGGCGGCATGTACCGGCCAATTTCGTATTGCCGGATACTGTTCGCCGGAATGCCGAATGTCTCAGCGAACTCTATTTGGCTCAGGCCAAGCCGATTGCGCAAAACGCGAATACGGCGGCCCATATTCGCGCGTTCAAGGGCTGCAACGCTGATGCCGCTGTCCTCGGGATCGTCAGGATAAGCCGGTGCGGCGATCGTCGTTTCCTTGCTCATTGCCATCCTCACTGACTATGTGATTCACATATAGCACGCCAGCATGACTGAGTCGAGATTGGCGGTATTCAGCCGTTTTCCGGCTCGCTTGCAGGTTCGGCCACGCCCGCCAATACCAGCGCCGCGCCGACCAGTGCCATGCCGATGGCATCGGGCAGAGCCAAGACTTCGCCGAATGCGAACCAGCCGAGCACGACTGATACGGCAGGCTGGGTCAACAGGACGAGGCCGATGACTAGCGGGGGGAAGTGGCCGAGCGAATAGACGAGCAGGCCCTGCCCCAAAATCTGGCTGGCGATCATCAGGCCGATCAGCGGCCACCAGTTTGTGGGCATCACCGGTTCGCCCAAGGCTATGGCCGTGAACAGCAAGACAGGTACGCCTGCCACGCTGGACCAGAACAACAGGCCCCACGATCCGAAGCGGGTGCGCACGTTTTGCACCATCAGGATGTAAACCACATAGAACAGTCCGGCGAGGATGCAGAACAGATCGCCCACCAGCGTTCGCGCATCGATCTCCATTGACCGGCCCAGCAACAGCCCTGCCCCGCCCAGCGCCATCGCAACGGCTGCATATTCGCGCAGGTGCGGGCGGCGGTGCAGTGCAATCAGACCCCAGATCATCAGGATGACGCTGCCCGAATTGCCAAACAGCGTAGCGTTGCCAAGCTTGGTCATTTCGATGCCGACGTGCCAGCTGGCCAGATCGAGCGCAAAGATCACGCCTGCGCCGACAAGAATTGCCAAGTCCTTTGCGGTATAGCCCCACAGCGGTTCACGCCGCACTTTTGCGAACAAGGCCAGCAGCGGCAGGGCCAGAAACAAACGCCAAAATCCCGCCGATACCGGGCCGCTATCGGCGATGCGGACAAACCACGGGCCGAGCGCCAAGGCAAAATTTCCTGTCAGCAAGGCAAGGAAATGCATGATCTTTGGTGGATTTGGTTGGGCGCTGTCTCTTGAAATCATGGCTAGCCCGACTTAATCCAGTTGCAAAGCGAAACCAAATGGCATCGCGTGAAAGTTTTCAGGAGTTCCCCTAGCATGCATGAACCGCTGTTCCAGCCCATCCGTCTTGGCGCGATCGATTTGCCCAACCGCATCATCATGGCGCCCCTTACGCGGGGCCGCGCGACGCAGGACCATGTGCCAACACCATTGATGATCGAATATTACCGCCAGCGTGCCAGCGCGGGGCTGATCATCACAGAAGCGACTGGCATCAGCCAGGAAGGCCTTGGCTGGCCCAATGCGCCGGGCATCTGGAACGATGCGCAGGTCGAAGCGTGGAAGCCGGTTGTGAGCGCGGTCCACGCCGCCGGTGGCCGGATCATCCTGCAATTGTGGCACATGGGGCGCATCGTCCACCCGTCGTTCCTGAATGGCGAACCCGGCGTTTCGGCATCGGCCACCCGCGCGCCGGGCCATGCCCATACCAACGAAGGCACCAAGGACCACGAAACGGCGCGCCCGCTGCGTCTGGATGAAATGCCGCGATTGCTGGATGATTATACCCGCGCGGCTGAAAACGCGAAGAAGGCAGGATTTGACGGCGTGCAACTGCATGCCGCCAATGGCTACCTGATTGACCAGTTCCTGCGTGACGGCAGCAACCTTCGTGATGACATCTATGGCGGTCCGCCGCAAAACCGCGTGCGGCTGATGCGTGAAGTGGTGGAGCGGTTGATCGCGGTCTGGGGCAAGGAACGCGTGTCGATCCGCCTTTCACCCAATGGCGATTCCCAAGGCGTGGATGACAGCAATCCTGCCGCGACATTTGGCGAAGCCGCGCGCGTACTGGAAGAACTGGGCGTCAGCTTTGTCGAACTGCGCCAGCCGGGGCCGGAAGGCACGTTCGGCAACACCGATGTGCCCAAGCAGGATGGCGTCATTCGCGCAATCTATTCAGGGCCACTGGTGCTGAACAGCGATTACACCCCGCAAGAGGCCGCAGCCGATGTGGCATCGGGCCGCGCCGACGCCATCAGCTTTGGCCGCCCGTTTATCTCAAACCCCGATCTGGTCGAGCGTATTCAGACAGATGCGCATATTAACCCGAATAAGGGAGTGCCGCAAACATGGTACTTCCCCGGCGAAGTCAGCTACACCGATTACCCGACGCTGGCTGAAGAAACTGCAGCAGCCTGATTTTTGAGGAGTAAGACCGCATGCCGCCCAGATCATGGCTGTTCGTTCCCGGTGACAGCGAAAAGAAGCTGGGCAAAGCCATGAGCACGGGCGCGCATGCGATCATCGTTGATCTTGAAGACGCGGTGGCGCTCTCGGCGAAACCCGAAGCGCGCACCATGGCGCGTGACTGGCTGGCCGCCCATCGCCATCACGTGATCGAAAGCCGCGCGATGGCGCGATGGGTGCGGATCAATGCATTTGATACCGGCATGTGGCGCGATGACCTTGAAGTGGTGATGGCAGGGGCGCCCGATGGCGTGATGCTGCCCAAATGCGAGGGGCCGGACCAGATCCGCCAGCTTTCGGCCGAAATCTATGAGCTGGAACAGCGCAACCGGATTTCCGTGGGAACGACGCGCATCCTGCCACTGGTAAGCGAAACCGCACGATCCGCATTGACGATCACCGCCTATCTTGATGAAGCGATGCCACGCCTTGCCGGATTGACGTGGGGCGCAGAAGACCTGTCGGCGGTGCTGGGCGCAAGCCGCAAACGCGATGCCAGTGGCGCGTGGACCGATGCGTTCCGCTTTATCCGCGCGCAATGCCTGTTGACTGCCCACGCCAAAAGCGTGTGGGCCATTGATACACTGCACGACGATTTCAAAGATGAGGACGGCACGCGCCGCGCCGCAGAATCTGCCCGCGCGGATGGCTTTACCGGCATGTTGGCCATTCACCCCGCCCAAGTGCCGATCATCAACACAGCCTTTGCCCCCACCGAAGCCGAACTGGCCGAAGCACAAGCGATTGTCGCGCTATTTGCCAGCAATCCGGGCGCGGGAACGCTGCAATATAACGGCCGCATGATTGATCAGCCGCACGTCAAGATGGCCAGGCAATTACTCGGTATCAGCTGACGCCACCGGCGCTTTTTCGGCAGGCGCAGCTTCAGGTTCGGCAGCTTGCTCGCCCTCCGGCCCGGCATCGGCGGACGATGCTTTGGCCGCTGTTTTTTCAACCGGTTTGACCGGCGCCATTGGTGGCGTGGCGGTGGAAGTGTCGAGATCGATCATCGCATCGCTGATTGATCCGGGCATGACCTCGCCCGTAACCGCATCCCCCGTGGCGCTTTCAGTCGCCTTTTCACAGCCTGCGAGGATCATGCCCAGTGCAACACAAAGCGCAAAGGCAGACGTAGAAGTGCGACGCATCAGGCAGACTCCGGCGGGCAGGGCTTTTCAAGCTGGGCGAGGAAGCTGTCGACATGCTCCAGCATCGCATCATCCCACGCTTGCGCTGTAACATCGCGGCCCAGCGCGGCAAGGCTGGTGACGCCAAATTCCTCGATCCCGCACGGCACAATACCGCCAAAGTGCGAAAGATCGGGCGAGAGGTTGACGGAAAAGCCATGCATCGTGACCCAGCGGCGGATGCGCACCCCAATCGCGCCGATCTTCGCCTCGCGCCCGTCCGGCCCGTGCGTCCAGATGCCAACGCGGCCTTGCGCACGCCATGATTCGACGCCGAAATCGGCCAGCGTGGCGATCACCCACCCTTCAAGCGCGTGGACGAACCCGCGCACATCCCGCGCGCGCCGCGTAAGATCCAGCAGGACATAACCGATCCGCTGGCCGGGGCCGTGATAGGTATAGCGCCCGCCGCGCCCGGCCTGAACCACGTCAAAGCGCGGATCGAGCAATTCTTGCGGATCGGCGCTGGTTCCGGCGGTGTAAACAGGGGGATGTTCCAGCAGCCAGATCAGCTCTTGCGCGCTGCCATCGGCAATCGCCGCATTGCGCGTGGTCATTGTGTCCAACGCATCGCGATAAGGGACTTGCGCATGTTCACGGCGGAGTTCGATTGTGTTGCTGGTGACCATGAAAAGGGCATGGCCCCGTCGGCCCCGCCTTTCAAGTGGGGCCATGCAAACCCCACGCAAATCGGGGGTTCGACAAAACGGGGTTTGCGCTGCTATCAGGCGCAAATGACACCCCGTTTGGATAGCAGCCTCGCCTGGAAAACCGCGACGCGCCTCGTTTCGACCAACCGCGATATGCTGTTGGCAATAGCGGGGGTGTTTTTCCTGCTCCCCGGCCTCGCGTTTTCGGTGTTCGTTCCCGAACCGCAAATGCCGCCGGGCACATCGCCCGAAAGGATGATGGAAACCATTGCCGAGGCATGGACGTCATCGCTGCCGCTGCTGGTTATCGTCACGCTGCTGCAAATGGCCGGTACGGTGACGATGCTGATCGTGATGACCGATCCCGCTCGACCGACGGTGGGACAGGCCATCCAGCGCGGATTCAAGGCACTGCTGCCTTATGTCGCTGCACAAATCATCGTCGGCGGCGCGCTGGGCCTTGCGTTTCTGGTACTGGTCAGCCTTTCGGCGCTGACCGGACTGCAAGCATTGGCTGCATTTGTCATCGTGGCCGCATTTGTGGCGATGATCTGGTGCAGCTTGCGCATGGCTCTGGTCGCGCCGGTGCTGGCAATCGAGGCTGAGCGTAACCCGATTAATGCTTTGCGCCGGTCCTGGGCACTGACGCGCGGCAATTCGGGGCGGTTGCTTGCCTTCTTCATCCTTGCCGGACTGGTCTTTGCCATTGTCTATGGATTGGCAATGATGCTGGTGGGTGTGGTGCTGGTGCTGACCACGGATGGCGGGGTGCAACAAGTGCTGACAGCGGCCATATCGAGCGCGATCACATCGGCGGCGCTGGTCTATTTTATTGCGATGCTGGCTGCGGTCTATCGTCAGATGGCAGGGCCACCGCAGGCTGAAGTGGTGGGGATTTTCGAGTAAGTTGCTTAGGGTCAGGACCACTTAATCCCGCCTTCGAGGTTTGAGGCAAAATGGCTTGTTGCAAGGCGGATAGGCGCAGGAATAGTGGTTCTATTTCAAGACTATCCAACGCAGCAGCAGGCCATTTTGGTCAAATCCCTGCGGGACG
>JADYXV010000002.1 GCA_020853995.1 Novosphingobium sp. | reverse complement strand
GAGGCTCATCATCCAGCTTCCAATCGCCGGTGTGGAAGATGTTGCCGTGAGGCGTATCGATCAACAGCGCGTTGCCTTCGGCAATCGAGTGCGCCAGCGGCACATAACGGATGCCGAACGGGCCAAGCTCGAACCGGTCAAGATGATCGATGACGTTGAGTTCAACCTCTTTCTCGATCCCTGCCTCAACCAGCTTTTCATGCACCAGCTTGGCGGTGAAAGGTGTGGCATAAAGCGGCACGCCAAGGTCTTGTGCGAAATAGGGGACCGCCCCGATATGGTCTTCGTGGGCATGGGTGAGCACGACGCCGATCAGATCATCAAGCCGGTCTTCGATAAATTCAAGATCGGCAAAGACCAGATCGATCCCCGGATAATGCGGATCGGCAAAGGTCATGCCCAGATCAACCATCAACCATTTGCCATCACAGCAATAGAGGTTGACGTTCATGCCAATTTCGCCCGACCCGCCAAGGGCGATGAACAACAATTCCTTGGGTGATTTCACTGGGTAAAGCCTTGCTTGAGCGCGACCCGCTCGGCCAGAATGGCAAGGCCATCCAGCGTCAGGTCGGTATCGACATGGTCGAAAATGTCGGTGTGTTCACCAAATAGCACAGCGAGGCCGCCTGTTGCGACAACTTTGGCGGGCCGTCCGATTTCGGCACGCATACGCATGATCAGGCCTTCCATCATCGCGACATAGCCCCAGAACACGCCGATGTGCATCTGGTCTTCGGTGTTGCGGCCAATTACGCTTTTGCTACCCTTGGGCGCTTCAATCGCAATGCGCGGGAGTTTCGCGGCGGCGTTGACCAGCGCATCAAGCGAGAGGTTGATGCCCGGAGCGATAATGCCGCCTTTATAAGCGCCGTTGAAATCAACCACGTCGAACGTGGTCGCCGTGCCGAAATCTACGACAATCAGATCGCCGGGATAGCGTGCGTGGGCGGCAATCGCGTTGACCGCACGATCAGCACCGAGTGAGCGCGGATCGTCAATATCGGCTTCGAAACCCCATTCTACGGGTGCTTGGCCCGCTACGAGCGGATCGAGGCCGAAATACTTTTGCGAGAGCACCGTCAGGTTATGCAATGCGCGCGGAACCACCGTGGAGATCAGGATCTGCTTCACAGATTTCGGATCAAAACCTTGCAATTGCATCAATTGCAAAAGCCACACGGCATATTCATCTGCCGTCCGGCGCGGATCGGTTGCCACGCGCCAACGCGATTTGATCGCCCGGCCCTGAAACAAGGCAAAGACGATGTTGGTATTGCCGACGTCAACCGCCAGAAGCATGAGAACCCACCATTTCTATATCGCCTGCGTGGATGGCATGGACTGCACCATTCGCCAAGCGCAGAAGGGCAACGCCGTCGTCGTCAATGCCGGCAAACGCCCCCATAATCTCGCCATGGTCGCGATCTTTGACCGACACAAGCGTACCGGTGGGCAATGCGCGCGAAAGCCACTGCGTGCGCAAAACCGGCCATTCACCCAGATGCCAGCGGATCAGCGCATCGGCGAAGCGTTCGGAAAGGGTCGCGGCGAAACTATCGCGCGGAATGGACTGGCCCAGCGCGGATAATGCAGTGGTGGATCGCCCCTCAACCTGCGGGGCTTGGGCAAGGTTCACACCGATGCCCACAACCACGCAATCTCCTTGCCGCTCAAGCAAAATGCCCGCTAGCTTAGCATCGCCCACCAGCAGATCGTTCGGCCATTTGAGCAGCAGGCCTTCAAGTCTGCCGGACACTTCAGCCACGGTTTCATGCAACGCCACGCCTGCGACAAGCGCCAGAGTCTGTGGCAGGGGATCAGAGGCGCGCAATCGCACCACGGTGGACCCCATGAAATTGCCGTAGCCATCGGACCAGACGCGGCCCGCGCGGCCCCGCCCCGCGCTCTGGCGGTCAGCAACCAGCCATTGACCTTCGGCAACAGGCTCGGCCCGACCAAGGCGGGCTAAAAGCTCACCGTTGGTCGAGGGAATATCCGCAATGGTTTCGATCAAGTCGCGTCGGCGCGTCAGTAAGCGAAGAACAGCGCCGCAGCGGCATTGCCCGCCAGCGTATCAAGGCACTTGGTCAGGAGATAGCCGAGCGGTGAATTGACCAGCAGGGCCAACACAAGGATGACGGTGTGCGACAATTCGCCGGAGCCCTTCACCTTGTCGACGGCTTCGTCAAAATACATGACCTTGACAACTTTGAGATAATAGAACGCGCCGATAACCGAGGCGGCAATACCGATGGCGGCAAGCGCAATCAGATCAGCCTGAACCGCGGCCTGAAACACCACGAACTTGCCCCAGAAGCCGAACAGCGGCGGAATACCGGCAAGGCTGAACATGACCATTGCGAGCGACAGCGCAAGCCATGGGCGGGTTTTGGACAAACCGGCCAGATCGGAAATTGCCTCAACCGCATCACCATTTTCATCGCGCAGCAGCAGGATCACGACAAAGCCTGCCACCGACATCGCGACATAGATTGCCAGATAGACGAGCATTGCCGAAGCGCCTGCCTGTGTGG
>JADYXV010000001.1 GCA_020853995.1 Novosphingobium sp. | reverse complement strand
TCGATGTCGCGCCGCAGGTTTTCCTCGGCATAGCCTGACATGAACAGAAACGGCAGATCCGGCTTCAGGTTGCGGATTTCGCGCGCCATTGCAGGGCCGTCCATTGACGGCATGACCACGTCGGACACGACAAGATCAAATTGTCCTCCGTTGACAATGGCTTCCAGCCCTTCTTCGCCATCTGCGGCAGTGGTGACTTCATAGCCCTGCCGTGCGAGCGCGCGTTCGGCCACGGCGCGGACAGTATCTTCATCCTCGACCAGCAGGATGCGCCCGCCTCCGCTCCATTCGCGCTTCACCTCCACCTTCGGTTGCGCAGCTTTGACAGCTTCGGCGGTTTCCGCAGCATCTGGAACATGCACCGGTAAGTACATGATGAAGCGGGTGAATTTGCCAACTTCGCTTTCCGCAAAGATGAACCCGCCCGATTGTTTGACGATCCCGTAAACTGTTGAAAGGCCAAGCCCGGTGCCCTTGCCCTTTTCCTTGGTGGTAAAGAACGGTTCGAAGATCTTGCCGATCTGGTTGGGCTTGATGCCGTGACCGTTATCCTCAACCACCAGTGCGGTATAATCGCCAATCGGTAGAATTTCGCTTTTCATCGCGCGGACATCGGCAGCAGTAACCCTGCGCGTCATAAGCTTCAAGACGCCGCCGCTTCCGCCCTTGCCCCCTTTGGCCGCAAGTTTATCATTGATGGCATCTCGCGCGTTTACCGCAAGGTTCAGCAACACTTGCTCCAACTGCGTCGGATCAGCCCGCACAAAGCCAAGATCGCGGTCGTGCGTAACTTCGAGCACGATCTTTTCGCCGATCAAGCGTTTGAGCAGAGCAGAAACTTCGGCAACGACATCGGGCAATTGCAAAACTTGCGGGCGCAAGGTTTGCTGGCGCGAGAAAGCCAGCAACTGGCGGGTGAGCGATGCTGCGCGGTTCGAGTTTGCCTTGACCTGCTGGATATCGTCGTAATCGCTGTCACCCGGCGTATGGCGCATCAGCATGAGATCGCAGTAGCCGATGATGGCGGTGAGCACGTTGTTGAAATCATGCGCAACACCGCCTGCCAACTGGCCCACGGCCTGCATCTTCGTGGCCTGCGCAATTTCCCGTTTGAGGCGGGTTTCCTCGGACGAATCCTTGAGGCTGAGCAGAACCGCCCCTTCCCCCAGCCCGCGCACACCGGCAAGGCTGAGCGACACCGGTTCTTCCGGCGATGAGCGCAACCGTACGGCGACATCGCCCGCCATTGGCGTACCTTGGGCATAGCGGCGCACCGCATCGGCTAGAGCGCCCTTGTCTTCCTTGATGACAAGATCTGACGGATATGGTGGCGGAATTGTATCTTCATGACCAGCCGCACGCAGGAATGCAGCGTTGGCAAAAAGGATGCGGCCATCGCGGTCAGTCATCGCAAGGCCCAATGGCAGACGCGAAAGCAGCGCTTCAATTTGCGGCAGGCCAGCACGCACTTCACCCACACCGCCCTGATTATCGATCAAGAGGAACAGCGAGGCGGTGCGCGCTGGATCGATATTGGCAATGCCATCCGGATCGGCCACGGGCAGATGCACCAGCCGTACGGGTGTGCCTTTGCGCGCTTCGCGGGTGTAGAAAATGCGTTCGGCTTCATCGCTGGCAAGGAACGAAACGAAATCAGCCCCTGTCAGGTCAGTCCCGGCATCACCCGTTGCACGTTGCGCAAACATGGGGTTGGCGGCCAGAATTGTGCCTTCCGGCGTGACGACGGTGGCCTGGATTCCTTCACGCGCCAGGGCCCGGCCCAGCTTTCCGGCAACATGCCCGGCCATTTCCCTAACCAGATCATGCGTGGCCACCGGGAACAGGCGCCAGACAAGGAAGTCTTCACCCCGCCCTGCCCTGCTGATTTCCACACGCCAGATGCTGGTGCCGGAAACCACGGCATCAAGCGTTGCCGACCCGTCGCGCCAAGCCGCCCGCGAGGCTGCCTCAAGCGCTTCGGCTGAAGGTTTATCCAGCGGCAGGCGCGGTGGTGCAGCGGCAATGCCGAACCATTGACCCATCAGGGCGTTCGCGCAAACAAGACGTCCGGCGCGATCTGTAATGGCAATCCCTGCGTCCGAACGTTCGACAGCGGCATTCGTGACGGACCAATCGGGAATGCCGAATTCTGCCACTTCCTGCGCCACGACAGGCCGCGCGATCAGGCGCAAACCGGCACCGATCACCAGTGCCCCTGCGGCAAAGCCTCCAGCGATCAACGGCTGGCCTGACACGCTCCACAACAAGCCTGCGCTTGCAGCCACTGCACTACCAAGCACGAGCCAGTCGCGCAAAGGCGCGCCTTTGGCATTATCACTCGCAACGCTGGCCATCAGTCAGGAAAGTCGCGGGCTACGGCGCGAAGTTTGCGAGCGCGATGTTTGCGCGCGGTCCACCAGCGCCAGCCGATGGCGGACAGGAAGTATCCTACGACCGCTGAAACGACCGCAATCAGGAAGAGCCCGATGATGAGCGATGGAGCCGCGTCTGTACCCAGCCAGGCAAACCAGTCCCCCACGCTCGCGCCACGGGTGACCATTTCGCTGATCGTTGAAAAGTCGGCATGGAAACCGAAACTGTTACCCACCCAAACCGCGCCAGGCAGGAACACAAACAGCGTGGTTGGCGGAATCGACACGAACGTCATCAACACGGCAAGCGGTATGTTTCCGCGCACAGGAACGCACATCAAAGCCGCGCCGACAATCTGTACACCGGGAATAAGCGCAAAGATGCCGACGAACAAACCGGCCGCCACACCGCGAGGGACCGAACGACGGGTGAAACGCCACAATTCATGGCGCGCAGCGAGCGGACGAGAAAAGCGATTGCCCTCAAGGTGCTCGCGCTTTGGCATGTTAGCCCGCGCCCAAGTGACGATTCTGTCGAACATTGCGCTTTCGCTTGTACCCGTATTCCGATCACCCCACCACGGGGCGATAGACCGCAATTAGACCAAACCATCTGACCACACGGTGAAGCGCGCAAAACTTATGTACGCTTATCCGTGATCCTTCATGATCCGCGCCTTGTCACGCTTCCAATCCCGCTCTTTCATCACGCCGCGTTTATCGGCAGCGTTTTTGCCCTTGGCCAGTGCCAGTTCCACTTTCGCACGGCCACGACTGTTGAAATAGATGGATAACGGCACCAGCGTCATTCCCTTGCGTTCAACGGCGCCGTGGAATTTGGCAATTTGCCGCTCTTTCAGCAGCAATTTGCGCGGGCGTTTTGGCACGTGGTTGTTGCGGTTGCCGTGGCTAAATTCGGGCACGTTGGAATTGACCAGCCACACTTCGCCGTTTTTCACCTCGGCATAGCTTTCGGCAATGGAGCCTTCGCCAAAGCGCAGGGATTTCACTTCGGTACCGGTCAGGCAAATGCCCGCCTCATACCGGTCTTCGATGAAATATTCGAACCGCGCGCGCCGGTTTTCAGCGACGACTTTGGTTTTTTCAAACTCTGGGTTTACAGGACGTGCCATAATTCCGTCCATGTAGGCGCTTGCCCGACAAAGCGAAAGTGGTGCTCTACACTTTGTCGGGAAACCACATCAAACCAATCCGGCATGCTCCAGCGCAGCGTCGACCGCCGCGCGCGCTTCGGCGTTGCAGGCAACCATAGGCAAGCGCAATTCATCGCTGATATCGGGGAATATTCGGCTGAGCGCGTACTTTACCGGCCCCGGCGAGGCATCTTCAAACATGGCATAGTGCAGCGGATAGAGCTTGTCGTTCAGTTCGCGTGCCAGTTGCAGATCATTGGCGGCGCAGGCAGCCTGAAACTCGGCGCAAAGCTTTGGCGCGACATTGGCAGTGACCGAAATGCAACCGACGGCGCCCGCAGCGTTGGCAGGGAGCGCCAGTTCATCATCGCCTGACAATTGGCAGAAGTGCTTGCCAATGCCCATGCGGTGATCGGTGACGCGCGACAGATCGCCGCTGGCGTCCTTGATGCCGATGATCTTGCCGGGGAAACGCTTGGCCAGTTCGCACACGGTTTCGGGCAGGATATCGGTGACGGTTCGGCCGGGCACGTTGTAAAGCACAATCGGCAAATCGTTATGTTCAGCCAAATAGCTGAAATGCGCGATGATGCCGGCCTGGCTCGGGCGATTATAATAGGGCGCAACGCAAAGCGCGGCCTGTGCACCACACTTTTTGGCAAAGTTCATATGCAGCAGCGCGTTCATCGTATCGTTGCTGCCGCAACCTGCGATGACCGGCACACGGCCTGCAACTTGTTCGACGCAAACCTCGATCACGCGATGATGTTCGGCGTTTGACAGTGTTGATGCTTCCCCCGTCGTGCCGCAAGGCACCAAAGCGGACGATCCATTGTCGATCTGCCAGTCGACGAGGCGACGAAATGCTTTCTCGTCAAACGCTCCATCGCGAAAAGGAGTCACAAGGGCCGGAATGGAACCGGAAAACATGGACAATATCCCTCAAATTATCGCATGGTCGCAATTCGAACATGCGGTGTCATACCCACGGGGGGTCTGTTCAGCGCCTGATAAGGAGCCGGTCCATAGTATGTCCCGCATGGACGTGAAAGCCTTGATATTGCGCTGGGGCGTTGCAGGTGTGTTGTTACAGACACTTGCCGCATCAAGTTTGGTCCACGCCAGCGGGCCTGACGCCACCGGTGGTGCCGATTGGGATCGTGCGCGCGCCAATCTTGTTGCCAGCGGGGGCGGGCAGATGATGGGCGCGGTTGAGCGGTGGAAGCTGCTTTCGTCATCCAACCGCTTTGCTTTTACAGACTATTCCAATTTCGTGCTGACATATCCGGACTTTCCGGATGAGGAGAAGCTGCGGCGCTTTGGCGAATTGGCGCTTGAGCGCGAATCGGCAGACGTTTCTCGTGTGGTTGCATACTTTGATCGCAAGCCGCCGCTGACCAACGCGGGCCGCGCACAATATGCACTTGCGCTGATGGCGCTGGGACGGCCCGGAGCGCGTGAAGCCGCGCGCGCCGCGTGGCGTGGCGGAGCGATGAGCGATGCTGCCGAAGGTGCGATCCTGGCAACTTGGGGTACTAGCCTGACGCTGGACGATCATGATGCGAGGATGGACTCGCTGCTCTGGTCGGGCGCGGCGGCACAGGCCGCGCGGCAGATCGTGTGGGTCAGCCCCGCGCGGAAGGGCGTGGACGGCGCGCGGCTTGCTGCGATGCAGGGCGGCGATCCGTTTGGCGCGGTGGCGGGCCTTTCGGCAGACCAGCTTAACAGCGATCCGGGCTTTGTGTTCCAGCGCGTTCGCCAGTTGCGCAAATCGGGCCAAGGGGTGGCCGCGCGGTCCTTGCTGGCCAACAGGCCACTGCTGGCTCGCCAGCCGCTTGACCGCGAAAAGTGGGTCGAGGAACTTTTGATCAACGCGCGTGCTGCTGCGGCGGCAGGCGATGCCCGCACCGCAATGCGCATTGCTGCCGGAATTGATGATGCGTTCAACCCGGGCGAAGACATCAGCCAAGCCGCGTATGACCTGCGCGACGATTACACTTCGCTGATGTGGTTAGGCGGCACGCAAGGCTGGTTCAACACAGGCGATTATGCCAGTGCCGCGCCGATGTTCTGGCGCTATGGCGCGGCGGCGCGGACACCGGGGACACGGTCCAAGGGCTTTTACTGGGCGGGCAAGGCAGCAGCGCGCGCGGGCAATCAGGCGGAAGCGCGGCGCTATTTTGAAATGGCGGCGCAATATGCCGACCAGTTCTATGGTCTGCTGGCGCTTGAGCGGCTGGGCCGTGCGGTTCCGCAGTTCGCGCTCGATTCCACCGCACAAGTATCGCCCGATGAACGCAGCCGGTTCTATGCCCGGCCGCTGACGCTGGCGGTGCGCGAAGTGGCGCGCGGGGCAGACTGGAAAACGACGATCCGCTTCTTCAAGGAAATTGCCGAACAGCAGCAGACCGAAGCGCAGCACATGATGGTGGCGCAACTGGCGCGTGATCTGGGGCGGCGCGATCTGGGCGTGATCGTTGGCCAGGCAGCTGCCGCGCGCGGCTACCTTGATTTCCAGCACATCGCCTTCCCGCTGATCCCGGTGCCACAGGGGCATGAAAGCAAATGGACCGCAATCCATGCGATCAGCCGTCAGGAAAGCCAGTTTGCGCAAAACGCGATGAGCCACGCGGGCGCGCGCGGGCTGATGCAATTGATGCCCGCCACTGCCAACGAACAGGCGGGCAAGCTTGGCTTGTCATACAGCACACAGGCGCTGATCGATGATGCGGGCTACAACATCATGCTCGGCTCGGGCTATTTCCAGCGCATGCTGGAATACTATGGCGGATCGTGGCCGCTGGCCGTGGCGGCCTATAACGCTGGCCCGGGCAACGTGAACAAGTTCCTGCGCGCCAACGGCGATCCGCGAGGTGGCGGCGTCGACTGGATTGACTGGATCGAACGCATCCCTCTTTCCGAAACGCGCAACTATGTGCAGCGCGTGCTGGAAAACGCGGTGGTTTACGATGCGATGAACCCGCAGTTTGCACGCTATCGCGGGAGCAATCCGATGAGCTATTACATCGGGAAGCGGGAGCCGGGGTGAGCGGGCTATTTGGCCAATCCCCCTTTACCCTAAAGCCACCCCATGAAGCCTGACGGACATCCCATTACCCCTGCCGGATTTGCGGCCATGCGTGCGCGCTATGATTTGCTGCTGGGCACAGAACGCCCCGCGATTGTCGAGATCGTGAGTTGGGCGGCGGGCAATGGCGACCGGTCCGAGAATGGCGATTATCTCTATGGGCGCAAGCGGATGCGCGAGATTGATCGGCAACTGGCGTTTCTGGCGCGGCGGATGAAGGCGGCGCGGGTGATTGATCCGGCGCGGCAGGAGGACCGCAGCCGTGTGCTGTTTGGCGCGACCGTGGATATTGCAGAC